>VHDF01000030.1 GCA_016871495.1 Verrucomicrobiota bacterium
GATCCTTCCATCATCATGCTTGTTGAAACTTTCGCTGCGCCGGGAAGAGCGGGCGCAACGCGACACTGAGACGGTCTTGAAGAGCCTGCCTTTCGCGGTAGCGCGCCGCGGCCTCCGCGTTGGGCGAGGCGCTCTGGCCCGAATTGATCTTCACAAATCGATCCGTGATTTCATGAATCTCGACGCGTTCGCCCTCCTGCCGCCTCCAGCACCACAAGGCTTGCAACGCGGCTCCGTAGGCCGCGCCCTCTCCCACCTTCAAGGTCACCACTTCCGTGTTAAAGACATCCGCCATGATTTGCCTCCACAAAGCGGATCGAGCCCCGCCGCCGGTCGCGCGAATCTGCGCGGGGCGCACACCGAGCTGCTCCAGTTTTCGCAACCCGTAATTCATGCCCAGCGTCACGCCTTCCATGGCCGAACGAGCAAAGACCCCGGGATGAAAAGTGCCCGGATTCACCCCCAAAAACACCCCGGTTCCCTCCGGCACGTTCGGGGTTCGCTCCCCTTCAAGATACGGCAAAAGCAAAAGCCCCATCGACCCGGCCGGAACCCGGGACGCCTCGCGCTCGAACTTTCGGTGATCCCAGCCGAAACACTTCCTCAGCATCTCGGTCGCGACGGTGACGTTCATGGTGCAGAGCAGCGGAAGCCATTGGTCCGTCGAATCACAAAAGGCGGCGATCTCCCCATCGGGATCCACCACGGGCTTTTCCGAGCAGGCATAGATGGTTCCACTGGTGCCAAAACTCGCCGTGATCACGCCCGGACGCGTGTTGCCCGTGCCAATGGCCCCCATCATGTTGTCCCCCCCGCCGGCACTCACCCAAACGCCCGCGCCAAGGCCCAAGGCCTTGGCCACTTCCGGTCTCAACGAACCGGCGGGCTCCGCGCTCGATTGCAAAGGCGGAAACTTCCCGGGCAGATCGGCATCGATCGCAGCCATGGCTTCTTCGCACCACCGGCGACGACGCACGTCCAGCAACGCGGTTCCACTCGCGTCCCCGTACTCCATCGTCATCTTCCCCGTCAGCCAGAAATTCAAGTAATCGTGAGGCAGCAAGACCTTGGAAAGACGGGAAAAATTCCTGGGCTCATGGTCTTTCAACCACAGGATCTTCGAGGCGGTGAATCCCGGAAGAATCGCGTTGCCCAACAGCTTCGTCACGCGCCGCGATCCTCCCAACTTTTCGGTTAATTGGACGCACTCCTCCCCGGTCGTCGTATCGCACCAAAGCTTCGCGGGACGGATGACCTCCCCGTGCTTGTCGACGGGAACAAATCCATGCTGCTGACCGCTGACCCCCAGGGCCCGAACTTCCCCCGTGCGAGCCCCTGCTTGCCGCAAGGCCATGCGAAGCGCCTTTTGTGCAGCCTGCTTCCAAACTTCAGGATGTTGTTCCTTGGCTCCAGGGGGAAGCCCCTCAATCAATCCATAAGCGCTGGATCCCTCCCCTTCGACACGCCCGTTGCCGGCGTTAACCACCAACGCCTTTGTCGATTGGGTCCCGCTATCGATTCCCGCCACCAATGTTCTCATGCTGCGCGAAGGAAGCATGCTGCTCATCCCACCGGCTGTCCAATCTTCTGTTGGCATCCGCTTCGCAATTCCCCCACCCACCCCGGAATGGCTTCCCAGTCCAAGGAAACCTCTTCTCGAGTTCGCAAATTCCGGCACCACGCTTTGCGCAAACCGGAGCCCTCGGCCCGCGCCAAACCCAAACACCCCAGCTCCACAGCGCGCTTGATTTGCTTGTCCAGCTTCTGCGGCGTGAAACTGTGATCCACCGCGCATCCTCGATCCCGCAGCCATTGCACCAAACTCAGCGCTTCAGCGCGCGAGCCTCCCGGTTCGCTCAGGACAAAAACTTCGGCCCCCGCGCCAAATTCCGGCAAGAGACCGCGATCCTTCAAGAGTTCCAGCAACACCACATCGCCCATGCCGAATCCCAATCCGGGCAGATCCGCCCGGCCCCCGCTGAGCATCTTGACCAGTTGATCGTAGCGACCTCCCCCGGCAATCGCACGAAAAACGCCCTTGCGATCGAATGCTTCAAAAACTGGCCCCGTGTAGTACGCCAATCCACGAATCACGGAGTAATCGATCGCGACATAATCGGATAATCCTCGTGCGCACACATCATCCAGAATCTCACGGAGATCGGGCGTCGGTTCGGCGGCCGCAACGTAAGCCTTGACCTGATCGAGGGTGCAGCCCGCGAGGGCGAGCTTCCCGTCCGTCGTCTCGGGAGGTTCCCGCTCCATCTTGTCGATCGCCTGGAAAAACCCGGCCGGATCAGCGCCGGGTTTCGCGTTGCGCTCGAAAAAAGCCTGCCAAGCCAGCCGGCTGCTCAGGCGCACCACAAAATCTCCGGAACCCAAACCGAGCTCGCGCAGGGAGTCAATCAAGAGAGCGATGATCTCCGCGTCCGCCGCTCGCCCCGTTTCCCCGAAGATATCCGCGTTGAACTGAAAGTGTTCCCGCAGCCTGCCTTTCTGCTGCTTCTCGTAACGGAAGAGCTGGGGAATGGCGAACCACTTGATCGGCTTCCTATAGTTCCGTTCCTGTCTGGCCACCATGCGCGCGAGCGTCGGCGTCATCTCAGGCCGAAGGGAAACCGCACGATCCCCTTTGTCCGTGAAATTGAACAGTTGACCGACAATTTCGTCCCCGCTCTTGGCCGTGTAGAGCTCCAAGGGCTCCAAGGGCGGGCCGTCGTACTCGCGGAACCCGTACCGAACGGCCACTCGACGCCACGCCTCAAAAACGTGCCGACGCGCGTCCAAACTCCAACTTTCGTTGGCAGGCAGTGGCGCCGGATAGAACTCGCGGAATCCTGGAAGGTGATCGAGGTTCACAACAAAACTTGGCGGTATTTCGTCTCTCTACGACTCGCCCTACGTTCGTTCGCCATCGGAGCGCGGACGTTGACGCCGCCTCAACGTCCACCCATCAACTCGCGCCGAATCACTCCGGCCCCGAAGCTGACCACGCTGGGAGTCCTCACCCCACAAACAACCCCGTCGATCGAAAGCTCGAGGTTCCCTGTCCAAATCCAATGCTGAAGCGTTGTCAAGGCCGGGCTCGCCAAGGCCAATGACCCTGCAATCTTCGCTGCTCGCCCATTCCCATCTCCCATTGCATCGCAACAGCTTGGTGGACATAAGAAAGTGCGATTGGTGAACAAAAAAGGCGCCCCCGGCCAAGCAGGTGCGCCTCTGCGAAATATTCTTAAGGTTCAATCAGGCTTCTCAGAATCCCCGCCCTCGTTGGCGCTTTCAATTTCAGTCGGAGTAAGCTTGAGCACCGCTTCACGCATTTCCTTGCCAGGCTTAAACTTAACCACAGCTCGAGGAGGGATGATCACATCAGCCTCGGGCGCATTCGGATTCCGTCCGATGCGGGCCTTGCGAACCTTGACTTCGAAGACACCGAAATTGCGCAACTCCACTTTCCTTCCCTTGGACACAGCCTCTCCGATGTAATCCAATGTCTTTTGGATGACATCCAATACGGTCTGTTGCACAAGGCCTGTTTCGTTACTGATGCGGACCACCAGATCACGTTTCGTCATAGGGATCTCCGTTGAGAGAGTAGTTTGAGCCGCAAAACACAACAGCACGTGCAATCTAAACCCTTAGCAATCAAGGGTCAAGTGAGGAATTACGTTGAGCCAAATGGGTTATCCCGAAGTTGACGGCAGAGAAGCGCAGGCGGCCAAGCCTGACGAATAGTCTCCAATTCAAGCGATTGGCATTCAACGATTTAGATTCCGGATTCCGGGGCGAGAATGGCGCCAACGTGTGGCAAACTCGAACTCGATTCCTCCTACCCCCGGTCTCCAGGCGATAGGATGCTGTTCCGCCGACGGCCCGTTGGCGCCGCAGGCCACATCAGCCGGTGATTCTTTCTCCCGAGGTGCCTCGTTCCTAGCGCTACCTCCCAGGTCGGGCGAACGGCACAACGAGAAACAGGGCTGTCTGCGCTCAGATCTCAACTCCGTCATCGTGGACTGAGACGGCTCGCGGGCCACCGCTTTTCACGACTCACCCCCTATTCCTCGCGCGATCTGCCACACATTCCGAAGAAGCCACGCCGTATCCTGAAACAGCGTCGCCCCGAAACGCTCGATCCCTTCTCCCCCATGCAGACAGGAAACGGCAAAGCCAAAAACCAAACCATTCCCCAGCCACACCACGACACCGGAAAAAAACATCCCGTGCTCCATCCAATCGGGCTGACGCACTTTCAGCACCTCCCAATTCATCAAGAGATGAAAGGCAACCGTGAAACCCAGTCCCACGTGAAAGAGTGCCCCCAACAACGGACCATTCCTCCACATCCGCACCAGCCCATAAACGAGAATCAATGCGCTGGAATAGAGTGGAAAAAAGTAGGGGGCGAGCGAAATCAAGACATTGGACTTCGTCACCACGACGTGGCCTCCTCGGGCGGTGGCCTTGAGGCGTCGAACTTTTCCCCCAAACAGAATCACCCACAAGGCATGAGTCAATTCATGTCCAACCACATAAATCCACATGGGCTTGGGAACCCAAAGAAAGAGTAGTAAGAAGGCCATGAAACCCGCCCCGAAGGGGACCCAAACCTGATCCAATTCAGTGGCAACCTTCAGCATCCGCCAAAGCGTGATGCTGCTGGACAAGGCGGCAGGCAAGAGCAGAACACCCAGTGCCCATTTCAGCCATTTCATGGCCGAGCCTCAATGAGGGATCAAACTCACCAGATCCTCACCCTGAGATATCCGACAAAGAAAAAACCCCCGGCGATGCCGAGGGTTTCGTGTTTAAATTGAACAACTCAAACCCGATCAACGATTCGGATCTGCACCTGGAGATGCGTAGTTATTAACGCTTACGGGTGGAAGGACCGTAAATACTAGGCGTGTGTTGATTCGATCAATCCGAACTGTGAATTTACCAATCGTGAGGAGTGGAGGAAAACGACGCCCCACATTTGAAAGAGTCTCACCTTCAGTCAACTCAGCCGCAATTTTAGTGATAGCCTGCTGTTCCTCTAAAACCGCAGATTTCACCAACTCCATTGAGTTTAGGGAAGAGTTCTGCAAGGCCGAAATGATATTTTCTGCCTGACCCGAAGCTGTAATCGTGGCGACGCGCGCTATGTCAATCGTTTCATCGGGAGCAACTTCCGCAACCGTTGCCACCAAGCTAGGAGCCAACTCAGGCGCTACTATTGAGAGACTTCCCACCACAGAAGCCAAGTTCACCGAGCTCTTCTTGGCAACAGCTTTAACGACCAAGATAGCCGTTTCCTTGCGTGTTGCATCGCTGGCCTTCTCCACTAGACTCACCGCTTTAGGAACGAGTTCAACCGTCGGAGTCTTCTGGATTGTGGTTTGGATTTTATCCTGCTGGCTCTTGGTCAGTGTGGCCGTGGTTCCGGCCATCAACGTCACCGAGCCCGCCAAGGCCGCAACAAGGATCAGTTTGTTCACACGTTTCATAAAAATTTTGGTCGCCAATGGTGGTTAACAGAACCACTTATATCTGATTGAGCACACGCGTCAATCGAATTTTTCGAGCTCGAGGCTCATCTCACACAGAGCAAACTTAATGCCACCAACCGAGGTGCCATCCTAGGTGGAAAATTCTTCCAAAGCAATATGAATTTTCTCAATCCCAGCAAACCAGAGGCAAGAACTGCCTGCCTCACGGCTCTTGAATCAAGGTCGAACGGTTCACCTCAATTCCTTCGACTTTCTGAATCCGACCGTTCGGCCAGCGAACTTCCAGACTCCCAAGCCGCCCGGACTGGCCCAGTCCCAGTGTTATCGGCAGTTCCGACTGAGAAAGATAGCTTTTTGTGGGCATCACTTGCCGTGCCAACTCCTGGCCGTTAACCCGCGCCATGACCCACGCCCCAATGGCATCGGTGTTTCCGCCTCGGCCTTTCAAGCGCAACCGAATCCAGCGAACCGCCGCAGAAGACTCATTCCGAACCAGTAAGGCGGGACCGCCAACCTGCGTCATCACCACGTCCAAATCCCCATCCCCATCGATATCCGCATAGGCCGAACCCCGCCCGACCATGGGCTGGAAAAGATCAGAGGGACCTTCCACGGGCACGAACCGTTCACCCCGCACACCGCCCTGGTTCCAAAACAATTGCGCAGCTTGTCGATATCGTTGCCCGGGACTTGATCGCTCGATGAACTCGTCAAGGTGGCCATTCGCGGTCAGCAAATCGAGGCGTCCATCCAAATCGTAATCGAAAAAGAACAGACCGAAGGTGAGGCGATCGCGGCTGGCCGCTCCAAGTCCCTCCGCCACCGCTTCGTCCGCAAAAAGAGTCATCTCCCTTTGCGAAACATAAAGAGCATTCATCTCGTTGGCAAAGTTCCCAATCGCAATCCCCAAGGCCTCATCATTGCGAAACTTCGCCGTGTCAATTCCCATCGCGCCTCGAGTCTGTCCCAAGGTGTCGAAAGCAATGCCATACCTCGCCCCCACCTCCTCAAATGTTCCATTCTGACGGTTTAAAAAGACAAAATTCTGCACGGTGTCGTTGGCCACCACCAAATCCATCCACCCGTCTCTATCAATATCCACCGGCGCCACCGCAAGTGATTTCGCCTTAGGCCCTCCCCCACCCGGCAGCCGCACTCTCAAACCTGCCTGCTGCGAAACCTCTCGGAATTCACCCCGGCCCTCGTTGAGAAAAAGCCACGGATAGGCGCCACCAAAGTTGACCGGCGGACCGTAACTTCGTCCCAATCCGGGCAGCCGGTAATTGGCCTCCATATCCAACTCACGGCTCCACTTGACATAATTGCAAACAAACAGGTCCAAATCTCCATCCCGGTCAAAATCGATCCACGCTGCCCCGGTGCTCCAGCCTCCATCCCCACCCACACCCGCCTTCAAAGTGGTCTCTTCAAATTTTCCGCCGCCCAGATTGCGAAACAAAAAATTCCCTCCCACCGCCGTGCAATAAAGGTCCGTCAGCCCATCCCCATCGTAATCTCCACAGGCAACTCCCATTCCATAAAACCGCTTTTCCAACCCGCTGCCTCTAGTGGCTTCCCGAAACTTTCCATGACCGTCGTTCAAGTAAAGCTCGAGCGAGGACTGGGGCCCTCCCGACCCGCTCCAAGCCGTCCCGTTCACGAACACCAAGTCCTGGTCGCCATCATCCTCAGCGTCGAAAAACGCGACTCCGCCCCCCATCGTTTCGGGCAACAGCTTCTCACCCGTGGCGCCGTTGAAATGAACAAAGCGAAGTCCGGACTCGAGGGTCACATTTCGAAATCGAGCCGGTGCCGCCGCAGGGCTGGAGTCTTCGGATGAAGCAGGCGGCTTGGGACTTGCCGGCTTCCTCCCGACCGCCAGCCACCCCATCAACCCGCCCAATGACAAGACGCCGCATCCGGCCAGAAAAAACACCCACAGCCGCCCGACCGGTTTCGGCTTCCCTTCGACCCAACCCTCGCCATCCTTCATGTCCCGAACGATGAACGCGCCTGCCTACGGGAGCAATACCAGCCTGAAGTAACGTTCCGTCGCACTCCCCAGGTCCAACGCTACTTCTTGCGGACCGGATGCCGCAAACGAGATGGCTTGGCCGGAACCCTCCCACCGCCCGGACACCAACGAGGTCCGGGTCTCGATCTGATAGCGTTTCCCCGCTTGAACTACAAATCCCAAGACCAAGCGCCCGCCGCGCAGGGTCACGCGATCGAAGCGCAATCGCTGGAGTGATGGGGAGGCGTTGGATGCCGCCGGAGTGGGTCCCTCCACAAAACGCGTCCAGGAGGCCGAACCGTCCGGCCATCTTCCCTCCGATACGCCAGCGGATTGCACCCCAAAATCAACCCCATCGAGCAAAGCCAGGCCGGGAGAATAAAGCCGCAAGGTCTCACCGCGATTATGGAGCGAGAAGGTCACATGATTCCCCCCCTGGGAAGGATCCCGATCACAAATCCACAAGGTGAATCCTTTCGGGCCGACAAACGAAAGGGCGCCAATCGCATAGCGCGTAATGCCCGCAATCGAAGGATCGTCCGTCAGGTAGTGGCCCGAAAGCTCCACGGGCTGGGAGCCCGGATTGTAAATCTCAAACCAACTGGCCCCCTCTTCCGGAGCGGCCATCCATTCATTGAATTTCAATTCGGATGAAGCACCGAGCGATACCGGCGCGGCATTCGCGGTTCCAGGAGTGGATTTCGCAAGCAGTTTCCAACTCCCGGAGGAAAGCCCGAGGCTCAAGCCTTCCACTTGATATCCGAACTCCACCCGGTCGATGAGCCGTCCCAACGCGTCGAACAAGAACACCGCATCACCTTCCGTGGAAAGTCCCATGCCGGAGTTGAGCGGCGGTTGGGAGCTCTTGGAAGCTTCCCGGGCGGGTTCCATCCATACGACCAAATAAGCCCCTGGAGAAATCTGAGTGCCGGACGGGAACCGCCATTCCCCCGCTTCGGGAAAACGCGTACTCAAGCTCATCCCCGATAAATCCATCGATGATGCGCCCGTGTTGTGCAGCTCAATCCAGTCAGAACCGCCTCCCCAGGGCGAAAGATCCGCCAAGCCCGGTGAGGCCAGCAACTCGTGCAGCCTCAAGGCCACATTCGGAGCGGCATAATTCGGCGCGCCACCGCTACCCCCGGCCGGGAAGTTCGCGATGATGGTGGACCCGTCCGGCAAACGGCCTTCCGAAAACCCCTGCCGCTGCGCCCGATAATCCACCCGGGCAATCTCCTTTCCAACGCGATCCGACAAGGCGATCCATCCTCCGGCCGACGGGAGCTTGAAATGCAAATGTCCGCCGCCGGAAGCTTCGTCCGCCAGCAACTTCACATGGCCGAGCGAAGCGATGAAGCCCGGGGCGGTCACCCGAAAGAGGGCGTTGCTCGTGGAAAGATAAAGCCCCTGCAACGAGGCCGGACGCGAGGGGTGCCGGTTGAACAGTTCGATCCAATCCTCCTCGCCTGGTCGCGTGTTGGCGTACCACTCGTTGATGACAAGATCCGTGTCAGGAGCCAACTCCGCCACCCGGTTGGCCGCGTTCGGAGTGGGCACCCCAAGCACCCACCGCGAATCCACCCGCGACAAGGTATAACCTGAAATCTGGGGACCGAACTCAACGCCGTCCACCCGGTTCGTCTGCGCATCGAACAGGAAGACCCTCTCGCCATCCGCGTCGAGGCTGAACCCTGTGTGAAGCCCAGGCCGATCCGCGTCGGAGTCGCACCACACACGCAGCCAGGTTCCCGCGGCAAGAGTCGTCCCCGCGGGGAATACATAACGGCGGGGATCCGATCCATCCGTCAGGCTCCATCCGGCCAGATGGACCACACTGGGCCCGGCATTGTGCAGCTCAACCCAATCTGAGGCGCCCGAGTCAGAAGCGGCACTCACCTCGCTGAGGGAGAGGGCTGAAGGAGGAAGTGGAACGGGCGAAGCGCCAGGGGTCCCACCATTCTGAAGACTCGCGCGCCAGTTGGCCGCGGAATCGGGGTCACCCTCCGGATCGATGACCTCAAGTGAGCCGCCCGTGCGAGCCGAAACCGGCCACAGCCCTGCGGTTCCATAATCGACCGACTGGACCACGCGTCCGGACGGATCGAGCAAGGAAATCCGCTCGCCACCGCCGGAAAGCGAGCCGCCGAACCAGCCTGTCACCGCGATGCCCGGATAGCGCAAAGCGAAGGACCGCGGATCAACTCCCGAACCGATGACGATGGTTTGTCCGGGCTGCACGAGGACATTCTCGGGAAAAGTAAAACTCACGCCATCGAGCGAGAATCGTCCGAGATTGAGGGCGACCCCGCCCGCGTTTTGCAGCTCGACAAATTCGTAGGGATCCCCCCCGGCAGGTGAATGCATGATCTCCGTGAACCGCACGGGCACGCCGAGCCTGCCCACCTGAAACACGGCCTCGGTGAGCGCGCTCCAGTTCGTCCCGGACAAGGAACGGCCCTTCCACACCAAATCACGCGCGATCGAGAAAGGACTCCCCGAGTGTCGAAGGGCGCCGGGGGCCACTTGACTCGTCAAAGGGACGCGGGGATCCGAACCGTCCAGCGTGTAATAGATGGCACCCTCGAGATTGTTCACGGTCAAGGTCTGGCCGGGACTGACCAGCCCGCCATGCTGGCTGAGCTGGGGCGCATTTGTGGAAGCGATGAGGCTGGCCGACCGCAAATGATTGAAAATATTGGTCCGCCGCCGGGGAATCCACGTGGTCTGAATCGAGGTCTGCATCCCGGGAATGACCAGGGCGAGTTCATTGCGCAAGGCCTGATATTGGGCGCGGACGCGATCGTCGGTCAGAGCACCCCCGTTGAAGAAATGCTGGTGCAAACGATCGGCAAAGAGCAGTTGAAATTCACGATTCCCCCTCAGGCGCTGAAACATCGTGGCGATTTCAGATCCATTGTTCAACTCGACCGTCAAGGTGTTCGCGGTCACGGACCGGCCCAAGTTCCCCAAAGCCCATTCCGCGTCCCAAATGTAAAACCGGAATTTTCCCTTGGTCGACCGCTCGCGCGCCATCCGCCAATTGTTGTTCGGCCAATCCCCCGTCCCTCCATAGATGTTCACGAGCAGATAATCGACGAAGTTGGTCATGTCCATTTGCCGGTCGGCCAGAGCGTAGTTGGCGGACAACACCATGTTGGACCGGGTAATCAAATTGTAGAGGCTGTTGAACGCCATCGTGTCCCCGGAATTGGCGATCCGGCCTTGCGTGATCAAATCCCATCCCGCGTTTCCACCATGCCAGGACTGGAAGAAATCCTCCTCATAGCCTTCGGTCAAATTGTAGTAACCCTTGTAAACGCCATTGAGAAAGAGGTGGGCATGGTTGCCCCGGGTCGTCACTTGTCCCGTCTCAATCAGAAGCCGGCGCATCAGCTCGTCCACAATGAAGGGATTCGTCGGGTCATTCATTCCCGCCCGGATGACGATGCGGTCGAAAGCCTCGACCGGAGATCCGGCAAAGAGCGGATAGCGGAGCTTTCCCGGCCCGTAATCGCCCCGAAAATACAATCGAAAGGAAAACTTCCCCTGAGGCGCCGCGGTGGTATTGGGATTGTATTGGCCTCGGATGTAATCGCCTCCCTGCACTCGTAATCCACAGTCGATCTGAAACCCGCCGTTGTCGCCGGGCAGGATGTACTCCGCAGAGGCCGGACGTTCCCAAGCGATGCCTCGACGGGTGGTATTGCGCGGACTCACCTCCATGATGCCAGTGGGTCCGCGCAAATGATTCGACGCCGTCACCACGGAGATCGCGGGAAGAGAAAGGCGGGCGGCGGAAAGCCCCATCAGATAGGTATGAGTCACCGTGCGGGATGGAAGATGATTGGGCGCGAAAGCCGCCGCCCTCACCATGGTAGTCTCCCGAATCGCGAAGGGACGCAAATAGACAAAACCGGTGGACTCCGTGGGCGGAGCTCCATTCGTGGTGTATCGAATCGCGGCTCCGGGAGTCTCACAACTCAGCGAGAGGGTGAAAGGTTGATTGAAGAATCCTCGGGGGACGCTGAAGCGAGGCTCCTCCACGGCTCCGAGGATTCCGCTTACACCGTTTGCTGATCCCGGGGTTGGCGTCGAGAAATACCTCCACTCGCCCGCAGTGTCCCGGCCGTAAGAAAATTCATTGCGCTGGCTCGGGTAACGCGGGCTGATGCCGCTGGCCAAACGTCGGGGAGAGTCCGCCGAATAGAGGCCTAGAAATTCCCCATCAGCACCCAGTTTGAAGTTGGTGTGGAGGCGTCCGCCGGCGACGGGAGTCCGGCGGTCCTTGCCCGAGGTGAAGACCACCAAGTGCTGCTTCGCGCCCAAGAGGATGTTTGGGAAAATCCATTGATCGGGAACCCCCTCGTCGTCCGTCAAAGACCAGCCCGTGAGATCCACACTTTGCTCCCCCGGGTTGTAGAGTTCGATCCAGCCTTCCAATTCCCGGTCTTCGTCGCGGATGCCTCCCGCCGACGTATTGAGCGCCAAGAATTCGTTGATCACGAGCTTGGCCTCGGGCAGGTCTCGATTCAAAAAATAGGACCATCCTTCCCCCAGAAAACGGTTCGCCGGCTCGCGTAAATCCTGAATCGCATGATCAATGCGCCAACTGACCTTCACTGTTTCCGAAGTGATCGGCGGACACTTGAACACATAGACCGAGGCGGCCCGAGCTTGCATGTCCAGAGCGGGCACCCCGTTCACCAGAAGATCGGCCGCGGCCAATCCTTGCACCGGCTCATCGAACTGAACCTGGATCAGGCTCAGTGTTCGAAGGGTGGCGTTGGCGGGAGGTAAAACTTGGATGACGCGGGGAGGCTGATCGTCGAGAAGTTCATAGGACCAATGGGCGGACAGGGCGGACGCATCGAATGGATTGGCCTGGAACGAAGTGTCCGTAATGCCATGGCCCTGAAACCAGGTGATCGCGGCAAAGTCATGGGCGGGGGGATCGAAGGAAAACGTGTAGGTTGCGCCTTGCCCCGCGACCGATTTGGCCGGCGTGCCGTTCACCCAAAAATCAGTTGCGTCCACGCCCTGCACCGCTTCGCTGAAGGTCACGCTCACTTGGTTGAGCACCGGGACCCTTCCAGGAGGAGGGAACACCTGGGTTACCGTCGGAGGGGTCGTGTCGGGTGGAGTGGAAACCAGGGAAGCGTTGAATTGGAAATCACTGCTGGCGGTCAGGCTTTGGTTCATGGCGTGCACGGCAAGCACGTTATCCCCGGTTCGCAAGTAATCCGTGGGATTGGGCAAAGGAAACGGTGCCAGACCGACGGGTTCCGACGCGCTAGCCGTCGCAACGCTTCGAAAGGTCAGCGGACCTTCAGGGGCGTTCGCTCGTGCCACCTCGACGCCATTGATCCAGGCGACGAATCCGTCATCGATGGCCACATTCAGAGTCAGGCCTCCGACACGATTCTTGTCGGCCACAAAAAAAGTTCGAAGGAGGAAGACTCCGGCATAATTGCTTCGCATGTTGGAGAGCAACGTGCCGGTGGTGATGTTTTCTCCGTAGTGAAAGGGTGCGCGACTGCTCTCCCAAGCCGTGACATCGAAACCCGGAAGCCTCCAGGCCGTCACGGGCACCGAGGCTTCGTTGGTGGAACGTTTAAAGGACCAGAAGGTGTTCGTCGCCACGAGCGTTTGGTTTTGCGCCAGCAGCGAAATCGAGGATGCCGCCAAGCCCAGGATCCCGAAAATAAGTGTTCGAAGTGCCATGCAAGGGTTGAAGCAAGCATAATTGGGGCCACTCGGCGAGCCCTTTGACGCCCTCCCGACTCACTTGATGCTCAAGTGAGTCGGGTGGGTCAAGGAACATGCCCCCGCCCGGAAGGCTTGTCCCCAACTCGACCGGCCCATTCGTTCAACCCCGATTCATCCCCGCACTCGGGAAACACAGGAATCACCTGAAGCCATCGCAACGCTTGCCCCACGAGATAGAGCGAACCGCAAATCACCACTTCCACGGAATCCGGCACCCGGTGGAAACACTCCTCTAAAGAGCCGCAAATCTCGCGATTCACTCCGCCCTCAAGCTCCCGCCCTAATTCCGCGGGAGACGCGGACCGGGAACTGCCCACAGGGACGAGAAAAACCTTGGAAAACAAGGGCGCCAGGACCCTCAGCATCTCACCCCAATCCTTGTCTGCCAACGCGCCGAAAATCAGAACCCTCCGGCGTCCCGCCTCGTCACAGTCTCCCAGCGTTTCGCGCAGCGCCCGGGCCCCGGCGGGATTGTGTGCCCCGTCCACCCAAAAAACCCTCTCCCCGCGCTGAATTCTCTGAATCCTCCCCAGCCACTCGGCTTGACTCAAACCTTCCCCGACCACGGCGGGCGTCACGAGCAATGCTCTCTGAAGTACTTCGACGGCCAGGCAAGCCAGGGCGGCATTGCGCCTTTGGTGTCTTCCCCGCAACGCCGGACGCAGAGCGCCCAACACTCTTTCCTCCTCACCGTCCGCCAACTCGATCAAAGGGCTGCCTTTCTCCCGGGCGGCGCGACGGATCACCTCCAGCGCCTCCGGGTCCACCACCGCCGTCAGGGCCGGCACTCCGGGCTTGATGATCCCGGCCTTTTCCCCGGCGATGGCGCCGAGGGTGGACCCGAGCCAGGCCTCATGGTCGAAGTCGATGGTGGTAATGAGGCTCGCCAGCGGCGTGACGATGTTGGTGGCATCCAACCGCCCCCCCATGCCCGTTTCCCAAATTACAACGTCGCAAGCGGACTCGGCGAAGATCTCCATCGCCATCACGGTGACACATTCGAAGAAGGTCGGGGGGTCAGGCTCGCCCATCGACTCGATTCGTGTTCGCAGGTTTTCAACCGCCCGAGCCACCCGAAGGGGAGTGACGGGCTGGCCATTGATCCGGATGCGTTCCGTGAAAGAGACCAAGTGGGGTGAGGTGAACAATCCTGTCTTCCTCCCCGAGCGCCGGTAGATTGATTCCAACAGGGCACAGGTCGAGCCTTTGCCATTGGTGCCAGCCACATGAATGAAGCGGAGTCGGTCCTGGGGGCGACCCGCAAGCTCGGCCAGCCGAAGGGTCTTCTCCAGCCCGAGTTTCATCCCGAACTGGCGAAGGCTGTAGAGGTAAGCAACGCCCTCGGCGTAGGTCATTGCTTCAGGGTATGCTGATGCACCGCCTGGATGAAGCCGCGGAAGAGGGGATGAGGAGCGTTGGGTTTGCTGAGAAACTCCGGATGATACTGGCAGGCGACAAAAAAAGGATGATCCTGAAGTTCCACCACCTCGACCAATTCCCCGCTGGGCGTGGTTCCGCTGATGACAAAACCGGAAGCCTCGTAACGTTCCCGGTAGTCATTGTTAAACTCATAGCGATGGCGATGCCGTTCGTTGACGATGAACGCCCCATACAAATGCGCCGCCTTCGAACCCACCTTGAGCTGGCAGGCCTGCGCACCCAGACGCATCGTCCCTCCTTTGCGGTCCACCCCGCGCTGAACCTCCTGCAAGGCGATCACCGGATGCGGAGTTTGCTCATGAAACTCCGTCGAATGGGCCCCGGTCAGCCCCAGGACGTTCCGTCCAAACTCGATCGTCGCCACTTGCATGCCCAAACATAATCCCAGGTAAGGCACGCGCCGCTCACGAGCGTAGCGGACGGCGGCAATCTTGCCTTCGATGCCCCTCTCGCCAAATCCCCCGGGCACCAGAATACCGCCAAGCCGGTTCAAGACCTTCTCGGGGCCCTCCTTCTCGATCTGTTCCGACTCCACTTTTTCGATCTCAACCCCGCAATCGTTGGCAATACCCCCGTGAATGATCGCCTCGTACACGGACTTGTAGGCGTCGTTGAGCTCGATGTACTTGCCCACGACCCCGATGCGAACGCGATGCTGCGGCGCGATCAGCTTGCGCAAAATATCCTGCCAGTGCGCCATGTTGGCCACCGGCGTATCCAGGTGAAGCAGCTTGCAGACAAGGTCGTCCAGCCGCTCACGCTGGAGCATCAGCGGGACTTCGTAAATCGAATGATCCACGTCCTTCTCCTCGATGACCGCCTCGTACGGCACGTTGCAAAACATCGAAATCTTGTGGCGCAAATCCTTGTTCAAAGCCTGCTCGCACCGGCAGACCAGAAGATGCGGAGTGATGCCGATTTCACGGAGCTTGGCCACCGACTGCTGGGTCGGTTTGGTCTTCAGTTCGCCCGCCGCCTTGATGAACGGCACAAACGTCATGTGGAGAAACACGACGTTGCCATGACCCGCGTCCAGCGCGAATTCCCGAATCGCCTCCAAAAAGGGCAAGCCTTCAATATCCCCGGTCGTCCCGCCGATCTCGGTGATGAGCACGTCGGCCTTCGACTGCGCGGCGATATCGCGGATCCGATTCTGAATTTCATCGGTCACATGCGGAATCACCTGCACGGTCTTGCCGAGGTAGTCCCCCCGCCGTTCCTTGTCCAACACCGTCTGATAAACCTGTCCGCTCGTCAGGTTGTTGAATCGCGTGAGCTTGGTGCTGGTGAATCGCTCGTAGTGGCCGAGGTCGAGGTCGGTCTCGGCTCCATCATCCAGCACGTAAACCTCGCCATGCTGATAAGGGCTCATCGTGCCGGGATCCACATTCAAGTAGGGGTCGAATTTCTGGATCGCCACGCGAAGGCCGCGATTCTCGAGCAGGGTGCCCAAGGCCGCCGCCGTCAAACCCTTGCCCAGCGAACTGACCACCCCACCGGTCACAAAAATATATTTCATGGCGACTCAATTGGATTGGCGTCGCGGCCCCCAGGCGGCTTAAACACCGCTGGACTGGGCCAGCAAACGCTCAACCCGGACCACATCCTCAGGCACATCAACGCCGATGCTGTCCTGCTCCACCCGCACCACCTCAATGTTCAAACCGTGTTCCAGCGCTCGCAATTGCTCCAGCTTCTCCGCGGCCTCGAGCGAGGAAACAGGCCACCGAACCAGATCGAGCAGGGTTGCCCGACGATAACCGTAAATGCCGAGATGCTTCAAAAACGGAAATGCCGCCAACTGCTCGCCCTGTGGCCGGCTGTCCGCATCACGCAGATAAGGAATCGTGCGGCGGGAAAAGTATAAGGCGCGGCCGAAACGGTCCACAACGACTTTCACGACATGGGGACTCGCGTAGTCACCCTCGCTTCGAATCGGAACGGCCGCGGTGGACATTTCGCAGCGTTCCAACGCCTCTGCCACGCGATCAATCGTCGCGGGATCCATCAACGGCTCATCCCCCTGGATGTTCACAACCGCCTCGTAATCCAGGCGCGAGGCGACTTCGGCCGCCCGGTCCGTGCCGCTGGGGTGGTCCCCGCGCGTCATTTCCACGCGGCAAAAGGCGGAAGCATGATCCCGAATGCGAACATCATCCGTCGCCACCACCACGTCCGCCAGCCGCCGCGAGAGACGGCAGCGCTCCACGACACGCTGGATTAAAGACTTTCCGGCGATGAGCGCCAGCGGCTTGCCGGGGAAGCGCGTGGAGGCGTAACGGGCCGGGAGAACGCCGAGAACTTGCATCGGTTCCGATCCTGCCGCGCCACGGGGATTCCGCTCTCGTGGCGCGCCTGGGTTACTTCAATCGATCGAAGCTCTTTTGAAGTATTTGCCAATCCTTCAATCCCTGCACCTTTTCCTGATGCGAGGCGATGATCTTGGCTTCCGCCGCGTTCTTGGTCGTGCGCTGAGCGCGGTAAAAGATTCCGAAGTGGCCCGGAAACGGCTCTTCCGCCAGCCGATACGCCGCCATTTCGTCCGTCACATCATGCTCCGCCGGGACGGTTAAAAACTGGCCGCCCTTGCGCGGGTTGGAAGCGTCGAAGGCACCCTCGTAGAACTCAACGCATTCGCTGAGGCACTCGATGAAACTGAACCCGTCGTGATCCATCGCCGCTTCCATCATTTGCAGCACGTGATTGGGATTGGTGTGCGTGGTGCGGGCCACAAAGGTGGCGCCGGCGGAGATCGCCTGCTTCATCGGGTTGATCGGCTGATCCACCGCCCCCCAGACGTCGGTCTTGCTCTTGAATCCCTGCGGCGAGGTGGGTGAGGTCTGTTTCTTGGTCAACCCGTAAACCCAGTTGTCCATCACCACATACGTCATCTTGATGTTCTTCCTGGCGGTATGGTTGAAATGGTTGCCCCCGATCGAGAACGCGTCGCCGTCACCCCCGAACACGAAAACATGCAGATCGGGACGCGACAGCGAAATGCCGCTGGCGAAAGGCAGCGCGCGACCATGGATGAAGTGGGCGCCGTGGGCTTGCACGAAGTAAGGGAACCGGCTCGAGCAGCCAATGCCCGCAACGGTCGTGACCTTCTCATGCCAAATCTTCCGCTTTTCAATCAGCTTGAAATAGAGGGCGAGAACCGAGAAATCCCCGCACCCGGGACACCACGTGGGGTGATCGGCGGCGATTTCCTTCTTCGTCAAACCTTTCCGCTCCGCATCCACCACCGGCGGGGCGGGAATACGGGCGGCTTCACTGGTGCGGGGCAAATCGTGAATGGAGAGAACCGTGGAGCTCATCAGCAAATTAGGGGTCAATGGGTAGGTTGTGCTCGTCGCAATAAACAAGGAGCGGGATTCAAAGCTTGCGCATGCCCTCGCTCACGGCCGTCTTCGCGCGATCCAGGATTTCGCGCACTTTCCAGGTCAGCCCGTCGGATTTGTTCAAGCCGCGAATTTTGGGATCCGCGAAACGCGCTCGCAACAAAGCCGCGAGCTGCCCGTATCCATACAATCCCTCGTCGTTCATCTCCACGACATAGACGTGATTGAAACCCGCGAACACGGTGTCGATGCCGTGGGGCAACGGATTGAGATACTTGATATGCAGCGCCGAGACGCTGTCTCCCGCACCCCGCGCTCGATCCACCGCCTCGCGAATCGGGCCCTGAGTGGATCCCCAGCCGACCAGGAGGATGTTCCCCTCCGGCGGTCCATAGAGCGTCGGAGCCGGAAGCTCCGCCGCAAGCGCCTGAAGTTTTCGACGCCGCTTCGCCGTCATCGCCGTGTGCAGCTTGGGCGATCCCGTGGGATGCCCAAGCTCATCGTGTTCAAGCCCCGTCACAATGGGATACTTGCCGCTGGCAATGCGGGTGCCCGGCGCAATGTGCCGCGTAATGCCGTCCGGGGCCTTCAAATCATAAGGCCGGTGATCCGTCACCGGTGTCAGATCAGGCGATATGTTCTGGCAAAGCTTCTCCAAATCAGGGGCGGGAAACGCCTCGATGCGCGTCGCGATGGCCTGATCCGTCAGGATCAAAACGGGCACGCTGTATTTCCGCGCGATGTTCACCGCGTCAAGGGCAACATAAAAGCAATCCTCAACGTTGGCCGGGGCCAGCACCACCCGGGGCGAGTCGCCATGGCCTCCAAAACAAGCGATCTGGAGATCCGATTGCTCCACATTCGTCGGCATGCCCGTGGAAGGCCCTCCCCGCTGCACATCCACCACCACCAGCGGCATTTCCGCCATGACTCCCCATCCAATGGCTTCCGTTTTTAACGAAATGCCAGGGCCGCTCGAACCCGTCACCGCCACGCGACCCGCGTAACTGGCCCCGAGCGCCATGGAGACGGATGCGATCTCATCCTCGCACTGCACAAAGAGGCCGCCGTACTTCGGCAATTCGCGCCGCAGCAGCTCCATGATATCGGACCAGGGAGTGATGGGATATCCGGCCCCAAAGCGCACCCCCGCGGCGATCAGGCCATAGGCCAGCGCCTCATTGCCGTTCATCACCATCTGCTGGCCTTCACGCTTCTGCGCGTCCAGAAAACGGAAGGTTTCAAGAATGCCCCCCAGCGAATGAGTGTAGCCGGCATGAAAGGCCGTGAGCGCATTGGACGCCACGCTCGTGTCCTTGCCCGTGAATCGCTCGTGAATCAACTTCTCGAGTTTGGACACATTCAAATCAAACATCTTGGCAAGCAACCCCAGCGCAAAAATGTTCTTCCCCTTGTCTTTGGCCGTGCCACCGATGGCCTCCACCGTCAGCCCGGAAATCGGCACGCCCACATGCCGGTAATGCTTCTGCGACTCCTCGGCAGGCTGCACATGGTCGGAATCGTACAACACAATGCCACCCTTCTTGACAAACGCGATGTGCTCCTCATACGAATGCTGATAGAAGGCGAGAAGCACGTCGGCTTCGTCGCCCGAACTCAACACCTCGCCCGTGCCAATGCGCACCTGAAAAATGGATGGCCCGCCCGAAATCGTGGAGGGAATCGTCATGAAGGTCATGACCTCCTGCTCACTGCGTCCCGCCAAACGAGCCAGGAAACCGCCAATGGCCTGAATGCCGTCCTGCGAATTCCCCGCAATGCGGATCACCGCCTCCTGGATCTGGGAAACCCCCGCAGACCCACCCGCCGAAACCGCGCCCGTCGTCACTTCACTCATGAAATTGTTAGATTAACTCTGCTGATCTACCTTCAAGCTCGAATCGCCAGACCCTCTCTTTCCAAGGATCCACAACCGAACACGTCCAAACAATCTAACATTGAATCCACTTTCAACAAGGAGTTTTTTTTGGCGTAAACACCTCATAGAAATCCACTTATCCATAAGGTTATAACTATTTCTCGAAGCCCGGCGGGCAGGCCGGATCCACGGACTATTAGACGAATTCATGCAAACGGATCGAAACATTCGTCCTGAGTGATAGCAGTTCGGACCGTTCAGGCGGGACAAGAGGATCACCGGAGAACACCGACGCCCGCAAGATGACGCGATCAACCCGCCACCCCTACGGCCTGAGGACGCGGTCCATCCACGCCTCCAAACCGCGGGCCAATCCCCGGCCGCAAGTCTGCGTGCTCACGTATCCCCCTTGGGATCTCACCCGCTCTTTCACAGCCTCCACCGCGTTCCCCGGCGCAATCAGCATCGCGGCCCGGTCCCGCGCCAGCATCGGAAGATCATTCAAATGATCCCCGGCCGCGACGGTGGCGTCCGCCCCGATCCCATGCCGTTCCGCGATCGCCGAAAGGGCTGAACCCTTGTGATAACGCTCATGGCTGAACCGCAAATACACATCGTTGCGCACCACCATGAGCCCGGGTAGTCCCTCGGCAAAATGCTGCAGCTCGGCTTCGATGGCGTCAGTCGCTTCCTGACCTTGAGCGATCACACAGAGTGGAGAGTAGGGATCCTCGTACACCGTCACGGGAAATCGGTTTTCCATCCAAGAGACGAGGCGCGGGACCTCCGGACGCAGCCGCGCGAATAGCTCGCGATGAGCCTTCGTGCATTCCCGATTCCACTCTTCCCACGCCACATACCGAGCCCCGTCATGACGGTAGATTTCACGCTCAACCACCACGAGGTAGTCCGGACGGGGCCTTAAACCCGAACGTCCCATCGCTTCCACCAGGCTCGACAAATCACGCCCGGTGTTGATGGCCCAAAGGGACCCGGCTCGTTGCAGGTCCCCCAGGAGGGACTCCGCCTCGGGAGCCACGGGAACGGGCTCGAACTCGGCATACAGCGTGCCGTCGAAATCGGTGGATAGGAGTCGCATCTGCTCCGCCGCTTTGCGACACCGCTCGTCCATGGAATGAGTCATGGCGGCGTCAGTGATACGCTCGATTCGTGAGGAAGACGATCTTCCTTTTCGCGCATCCAGGCGAAGAGCACGGGCGTGACGATCAGGATGTGGAGGAGGCTGCTGATCATGCCGCCGATGACGGGTGTGGCCAGCGGCTTCATCACTTCCGACCCCGTTTGTTCGCTCCACATGATCGGCAGCAGGCTCGCCACAATGGTCGCGACGGTCATGACCTTGGGCCGCAGCCGAAGCTTGGCTCCTTCGATCACCGCCGCCGTTAAATCGGCCCGTGAAAAATCCCCGCCCTTTTCACGTCTTCGTTTGGCCAGCGCTTCCTCCAGATAAACAACCATCACGACACCGGTTTGAATCGCGGTGCCAAAGAGGGCTATGTATCCCACCCAAACCGCGACGCTGAAGGGATAACCCATCATCTTCTGCAGAAAAACACCTCCGGTCAGCGCGAAAGGAACCGCCAGAATGACATGCGCGGCTTCTTTCGCCGAGCGATAGACAAGATAAAGCAAGACAAAGATGATGCCCAGCACAGTGGGCACTACGACCCAAAGCGTCCGGCCGGCCCGCAACAAATCTTCGAATTCACCGGAGTATTCAAGCGTCATGCCGGCGGGCAATTGAGGGAGAATCTCGCTCTCAATCCGCCGGCGCACTTCGCTGACAAAACCGCCCAGATCCCGATCCTGCACGTTGGCCTGCACAAAAACGCGCAAGCGCCCGTTCTCGCTGGCGATTTCGCTCGGCCCCAATACGCGCCGAATCAGGGCTACCTGGCCGAGCGGCACACTCCCGCCCGAGGCTATCGGCACCGGCAGATCTCCCAGACGCTCCAAATCATCGCGCGAAGACCGCTCCACTCTCACTTGCACCGGCACGCGTTCCCGCTTGTCGATGAGGGTGGTCACAGTCCTCCCACCCAATCCCGCTTCCACCATCTCCAGCACGTCCGCCGCCCGCAGTCCATACCTCGCCATGGCTTCACGTTGAACTTCCACTTCAAGGTAAGGCTTGCCCTGCACCCGCGAAGGGGCCACCCCAACGGCGCCGCGAACCGAGCGCACCACCTGCTCAACCTCAAACGCCTTTTTTTGCAACGCATCCAGGTCGTCCCCCAGGATCTTCACCCCCAACTGCGCGCGAATGCCGGTGCTGATCATCAAGACTCGATTCTCGATGGGCTGGAGGAATCCAGGAACATATCCCGGAACCACCGACAGTTTCTCCATCATGGCCGAAACCAGCTCGGAGCGGGTTTTGCGCCGGCCCGTCGTTGCATCGACCGGCCATTCCGACTCGGGCCTGAGCATGATGGTCGTCTCAATCATCTCAACGGGGGCAGGATCCGTGGCGGTCTCGGCCCGGCCCAATTTGCCCGCCACCGACGAAACTTCCGGGAAGGCCCGAATCACACGATCCTGCCAGGACATGATCCGCTTCACTTCGGTCAACGAGGTGCTGGGCAAGAGCACCGGCATGAAGAGCAGCGACCCCTCGTTCAACGGCGGCATGAACTCGCGTCCAAAACCCCCGAACACCCCCGCCAGCGGCCCCAAGCCCCCTTTCTCCATGCGCTCGATGACGGATCGAGGCAATCCCGTGACCATCGTCACCGCCACCGCCAGCACCCCCGCGGCGAGAAACACAACCGATTTCCGCCACCCCAAAGCCAGCCTCAGGCAGGGATCGTAAAGGGCCATCAAGAAACGCATGATCCAATTCCGATCCTCCGCGTGGAAGGGCCCCCGCACCAGCCAGGCACAGAGCATGGGCACCGCGGTCACGGCCAGAATGGTGGATCCGATCATGGCGAATGTCTTGGTGTAGGCCAGCGGATGAAAGAGTTTTCCCTCTTTGCCGGTCATTGCGAAAACCGGGACGAAAGCCAGAATGATGATCACCATCGCGAAGAAAATGGGTCGTCCCACCTGGTGGGACGCTGCCCGAGTCACTTCGAGCGTCTCCAGCGCGGTCAATCGCCTCCCCTTCTCATGCTCGGCTTGCTCACAATGCCGAATCACGTTTTCCGTCAATACGATGGCCGCATCCACCAGCACTCCGATGGCAATCGCGATGCCCGCCAGGGACATGATGTTGGAACTGACGTGAAACACTTCCATGAACCCGAACGCGATGAGAATCGACAGGGGCAGAGGCAGGGTGACAATGAGAATGCTCCGGAAATGAAACAGGAAGAGCACATGCGCCAGCGTCACCAGCAACATCTCCTCGAGCAGGGCTCTCCTCAATGTATCAATCGTCTGGTCGATCAGACCGCTCCGGTCATAAAAGGACTTGATCCTGACCCCTTCCTTCTCCAATCCGGGCGCCAGCTCATCAATCTTGGCCTGGACGCGACGAATCACATCCCGGGCGTTCTCCCCGGTCCGCATGACCACGATCCCGCCCACCACCTCCCGCCCGTCCACGTCAAGGGTGCCACGTCGAAAATCTCCGCCGAGCTGCACCGTGGCCACGTCGCCCAGATAAATCGGCGCTCCATTGGTCTGCATCAAAACCGTGCGCTCGAGTTCCGCCTTGGCCCGTTCCGCCCGGAACAACCCGAGGCCTCGCACGACGAATTCCATGCCGTTCTCCTCGATCACCTTCCCGCCCACGTTCAGATTCGCGCGCTCCACCGCCATTAGCACCTCTCGCAGGGGAATGCCCGCCGCCCGCAAGCGCGTGGGGGAAACTTCCACTTGGTATTGCCTCACGAACCCGCCCACGCTCGCGACTTCGGCCACCCCCGGCACCGCTCCCAATTGATAACGGACGAACCAGTCCTGGATGGATCGTAACCGGCCCAAATCCAATCCACCCTCAGGCGCTTTCCTGGGATCCACGTCCAGGTAATACTGATAAACCCAGCCCAAGCCAGTCGCATCCGGACCCAACCTCGCCACGACCCCCTTCGGAAGTGTGTCGGTGAGGTAATTGAGCCGCTCCAACACTCTGGAACGCGCGAAGTAATTGTCGATGCGGTCCTCAAAAATGACCGTGACGAGCGAGAAACCGAACATGGAGTTCGCCCGCACGGACTTCACACCGGCCAGTCCGCGCAGATTCGAAGTTAAAGGATAGGTGACTTGATCCTCGACGTCTTTCGGGCTTTGCCCAGGCCAATCGGCAAAGACGATCACCTGGTTCTCGCTCAAATCCGGGATGGCATCCACCGGGGTCCGCAGGAGCGCGCGAGTCCCCCAAGCGGTCACCAGCAGCACGCCCACCACGACAAGAAACCGATTCTCGAGGGATGCGTTGAGAAGCCGCTTGATCATCGAGTGACCTCCGCGCCGCAATCGAGCATCTCGGCGCCAAAATAGGGATTCCGGATCGGTCCGGATCGCTGAATCCAAACCGCCGATCGAGGCGCGCCCGGAAAAGCGCTCTTCGTCATCGGGCAGCGAAACACCTTCACCGGCCTCCCCGTGCCAGACCGTTTGAGCGCCCGAGCCGCCTCCGCCGCCGCTTCGGCCAGCGCGTAAAACTGCTTCCGGGCATCCACCAGGGTCGTGGATGAACTCCAAGCACCGACTTGTCGCAGCCGGCTTTCCACCTCTTCCCAACCGGTTTGTCCCTTGAGGAGCTCGGCGCAGGCGAGCGCTCGCTGCGGAGCCGTTTTCGCGGCCTCGACAAAACGCGCGAGATCATCGGCCGCCAGGGTCTCAGCCAGCCCGGATGCCACATCCAAGATCGCTTCGACCGATTCCAACGCCGCCGCGTCCAGCTTGGCTTTGTCCGTGGCGCTCTCGGACTTCCTGGCTGCGGGATCCGGGCTTGAGCCTTCCTCCGCTTGATCCCTCGGCTGGGTGATTTGATTGAGTTGGGCCTGAGCGTCGATCATGAGGTTGCCTTGCAGCACGACGCGATCTCCAGGTTCGAGCCCCTCCAGGACCTCCCAGACCTCGTCGCCCAACCGCCCCAAACGAACACGCCGCGCCTGATACACGCCTTCCTCGCGTTCAAGATACACGACCGGGTCTTGCCCGGTCGCCAGAACCGCGGTCCGCGGAACCGCCAGCACTTCGGGGGCGGAGAGTCGCACCACCGCCTCGGCATAGACGCGATGCATCAAAGCCCGCCTGCGAGGGCCGCCTTCTTCCACCAAGGGGTTCGGCAACTCCACCCGTGCCCTCAAGCTCCGGGTCATTTCATTGGCGTTGGGATCAAGAAATCGCACGACTCCGGAAAACAGTCGGCCCGGCTGCGACGGCAGCGAAACCTCCACTTCCTGGCCCGGTTGAATCCAGGGGAGGTCTTTCTCATACACCTCGAACTTGAACCACATGGTCGAGAAATCCGCCGTCTCGAAAAGCTTGTCCCCCTCCTTCACATATTGACCCTCATAAACGAAGCGGTTGACGACGGTGCCTGTCTCCGGAGCAAGAATCAGGCTGGTGGTTTCGTCCTCAGCCTTGTCGGCAAGCGCGGCCATGGCGGCCTCGGACAATCCCAGCCGCTTGAGCCGGGTGCGGGCGGCGGAAAGCAGCGTTTCGGAATCGGCCGTGCGTGGAGAACGTGTCAACAGGATGAACTCCCGTTCCGCTTTGAGCAGCACGGGACTGAAAAGCGCGGCCAGCGGCTTTCCTGCCTCCACCTCGGCGCCGACATAATTCACCATCAATCGATCGATGCGCCCATCCACCGTGGCGGAGATGAAGCGGTGCCGGGTATCGTCGTCCTCCACCACACCGGCAACGCGAAGCGTCTTCCGCAAGGGTTTCCGCTCCACCTCTCCCACCTGGACGTGCATCGTTTGCGTGGATCCCGGACCGAGCACAACCATGTCAGGTTCCTGGGTGAAACCCGTGTCGCCTTCATAGACCGGGACCAGTTCCATGCCGCAAACGGTGCATTTCCCCGGCTTGGGTGAGGTGACCCACGGGTGCATGGGGCTCTGGAAGAATTTAAGTTTGCGTCCCGCGGAGGACTCGGATTCGGGGCGGGCAGGCGCTTTGCTCCTCGCCATCCATTGCCATGTGATCGCTGAAGAAACCATGGCGACCACCAGCCAACTGAGCGCGATTTTGACTTTCATGGTTTTGTCTCCTTCTTGGTGCCCTCACGCTCGAGGACGAGCGGCGGGGTTTTGCCTTCCTCGATCATGGCCAGGGCTTCCAAGTCCCCGACACCACAGCAGAGGGCGAGCTCGGAAAGCAGCGTCCATTGCTCGCTGACCCCTCGAGCCTCCATGCGCAAAGCCTCGAACAACATGCGTCTTGATTCCAAGACCATGGCTAAGTTACCCGCGCCGGATATCCAGGCGGAACGGGCCGAGTCCACCGATTGCTGTCCTCGCGGAAGCAGAATCTCGCGGCTGAGCTGCGCTTCCCTGCGTGCCGCGTCAATGCCCCGCGTCAACTTGGTGATCTCGGCCTCGACTTCGAGTTCGCTCTGCCGGATCTGGAGCTCGGCGGCTTCAGCCAGCGCCGCGTCGCGAGCGAAGTCCTTTTCGTAACGGGCGCGATTGAACCAGGGGATGTTCATCGATGCCGTAAACATGCCCTCGCGAAACGTGCCGTCTCCACTGAATTGACGTCCTTCAATCCCCAGGGCCACGTCGGGCCGCCGCGACCGGCGCGTCGCCTCTACCCGGGCGAGGGCGGCAACGCTTTCGGAACGCGACATGAGGATTCTCGGATCGTCCCTCAAGGCCAGATTCAGCAAGCGCCGGTGATCCCGCAACGCCGGCCACAATTCCGGAAGCCGCAGCTCTGGAAAAGGCGCTCCCACGGACCGACCCAGCCGCCGGTTCAATTCCGAACGAAGCTGGTCGCCCCGCTGCATCTCGACTCGCCGCCGTTGCTCCCATTGATCCTTTTCACTCCGCAGTTTGTTGATCTCTGCCAGCCCCCCCGAACCCGCGCGCAGACGTTCCTGCGCCACCTCGATCTGCCGCTCCAGCCAGGACTGCTCCTCCCCGTCGATCGACGAAATCCGATCCGAAAGCGCGATGGCGAAAATCAATACCGCCGCTTGCTTGCGGATCTCTTGAAAGGCAGCGTCGGATCTCGTTCCCAACGCCTCCGCCTCGGCCAGCTTCCAGGCCCGCGCCCGTTTCGCCTTCCCGAAAAGCGGAAGCTTCTGCTCCAATCCATAAATCAAGTCCCCCTCTTCGCTCGCGTTGAATCCCATTTCCAACCGCGCGGAGTGGTAAGCGGGGCCAGCACTGGACATCGTCTCGAAGACCAGATCCTCCGTGCGTTTCCGACCCACGGCGCCCCCAAGTGAAAGGACCGGATCATCCCAGGTGCGGAGGGCAGCCGCATCCGCCTCTCCGCTGCGGAATCGGGCGTCCGCGGCCCGAAGAGCCGGACTGTTCGACCGGGCAGCCGCCGTGAGTTCCGCCACGAACAGCGCGGTCACTTGGACCGGCGGCCCGTTGCTCCTCAAGGAACCGGGTTCGATCCATTCCTGAGGGAATGCCGGGGAGCAGCAGATTCCGGCAATCACGCCGGCTAAAAAGACTTTCATAACTTCTATCGTTTTCGTGTCCGAGGGGCGAAGAGGATTCCCAACCCCAAGTCGGCAGGAACGCACGCGAATGAAGGGATTGGGGAGCGTCCCAAGCCGGCAAAGATGCCGCACTCAGGACACAACGCGGGTACGAACGGTCAGAAGCTCAGAGAAGAAGGACGCAGTATCGGGAGTAGAGCCGGTCAGGTTTGCCGACGCTCCGCGCGGGCAGGGCCAAGCCGTCCGAGACCTCGTCCCGGGGTGTCCCACCCACCAGGCATTCGCTTGGCGGCTGACTGGGAAATTCCTTCGCAGAGGAAGTCGGAGACGGAACTCCGGAAGGATTGGGGACAGGTGAAGAATGGGGAAGGGAGACCGGGGTAACACAACAAGCGCACTCGACGGGAAGGCAGCAGGAACGATCCGAGCAAGCCTCACCGACATCTTCACCTGAAGTTCGGAAGGTGGACCCGAACAAGGCGGCGACGAACTGCGTGATCAGCATCAAGCAGAACATCGCGGACCTCAAACGGATCCATGTCAACGCAGGCCGCATTCGAAGGAGGAAATGTTCCCGTGGAGCAAATAACGCTCTCCCGGGCAGAGCACCCGCCGGGCTCCATTAGGAGCGGAACGGTTCGAACAGAACCGCTCCTCTTGATTACTTCGCGGATTTCTTGTTGGCCTTGGCGATCTTTTTCATGATTTTCGCCGAGTCCTTCTTGAAATCCTTCATGCACGATTTGCAGCACAGCTTGATTTCCTGACCTTCGTGCTCGAACACATAGGGATCCCCCATGTCACCCAATTTTTCGTCTGAAACAGCGCAGGTCTTAAGTGGATAAGCCTTCACCTTTTCCTTGGCTTTGCCCGCTTTGTCGGCGGCTTGCACCAAAGAGATCGAGGCGATCAGGGCCAGGGCAATCAGGGTCGTGATGGTTTTCATAGTCAATTCAAATGTTTCAGTTCAAACAAAACTCTATCCCTTACGGACGGAAAAGGCATGCTTTTTCTTCATTCGGCGTCGAAGCGCCATCCGTGCTGGCGCAGCACGTCCTCCATCTTCACCGGACGGCCTCCCTGACGTTTGCTTTCGTCGGCTGCTTCCATAAAGGCCATGAGCTCAATGGTTTCCTCGGGTGGAATGGGAGGGACACCGGTCTGGAAAAACTTCACAATTTCGGCCACCAGGGGCGCATAATCCCCGCTCCCCTTTTGCTCGGCCACACCCTGACGGCCAAACACAATGACCTTGTGGGGCGTGGCTCCGGTACGCAACCCGACCAGCACACCCGTTCGGCCTTCAGACCAAGTTCCCGTGACCACATCCGTCTCCTCGGTGGCCGAGCGCGTCACCACTTCACATCCGCGTCCCAAAATCGTGTAGAGCGCTTCGGCCGGGTGAATGCCGTACCAATAAAAATCAGGATGATGGGGCTCCTTGTGGGAAGGTCCGTAAGAGATCGCGCTGCGGATTGCGCCAATGTTCGCCTTTCGAACGTCGGCCATGCTGAGATAAAAACGATAGGAAGACGAGGTGAACCAGGGCACCCGGGTCCTTTTGCCCAAACGATAGATCTCAATGGCGTCCCGAAGTGAACCCGCCAGCGGTTTGTCGATGAAGAGCTTCTTCCCGGCCTGAAACGCGGGCCGGGCCTGCTCCAGATGCGGACGCCCGTCCACGCTTTCAATCATGACCGCATCGACCTTGCGACAGAGCTCTTCGACGGTGGGAACCATCTCGACCCCGTAGGTCTGGATCAATTCCTGAGTGTACCCCTCAACCCGATCCCAGCTGGAGGGAATGTCGCGGCTGCCCCCCTTGACCGCGGCCACCACCTTGGTCCCGGGCGTGTATCCTTTCGCCGTCGAGTCGTTCATCAACTTCGTGAAAGCCGTGGCATGGGACGTATCGAGTCCCACCATGCCCACGCGGATTTCGGCGGCGGTCGAGACGGAAGTCACGGCAGTCGGGACACTCATGGTCATGAGAAGAAGTCGAAACCAAGTCGAAGGCAACGAAAACGATCGGAACATGCCTCGACCATGCCGCACGAACCACCTCGAAGCAAGGCGTCTGTGGCGACCACCACGTGCGGCGGTGCGGGGGATTTCTGGTGTCCTTCTCGCACCATTTCATGTCCGGCCCGGACACCGTTCTGCAATGACCCCGTGTCCATGGTTGAATTGTGAAGTGCAGTCGTTCTCATTTTACACCGGAGCGCGGCCGGGTCGTCCTTCGACCCGCCGCAGCACGTTGAATCATCTGGAGTATCCCGGCCTGTCCTCAGGCTGCGGCTGGTCTCCGACCCAGCCGCGCTCCCCCAAAGGAGAATGCCTGTATGAGATCCCTGTTCCGCGGACGCGAATGGAGCCAGCCTCGGCAATTCCCAGGCCGAAGATCAGTTCCAGAAGCGTGGTTTTGCCGGATCCGTTGGGGCCGATCAGGCCGCAAATGGAGCCTTCCGGCACGTCCAGATCGATCGGGCCGAGTTTGAACTTTTCGTAAGACTTAACAATGCCTCTGATCTCAATCGCATTCATAGTCATGAGGATTCTTTGAGTTTTTTGAGGGCTTCCCTGAAAATATTTTCAATTTCCACCCGCTTGAGCCCGGCGTCCGATGCCTCACGGCAGCCTTCGGCAAAGAGTGACGACGCATGGGCCAGTTTGGCCTGCCGCCCGCGATCCTCTCCCCCTTCAGCAACGAAAGTACCCAATCCCTGTCGGCGGAGGATAATCCCTTCGCGCTCGAGATCTTCGTAGGCGCGCTTGACCGTGATCACACTGACCATGAGATCCTGAGCCAACGCCCGGAACGAAGGCAGGGCAGTACCCCCTGGCAACCGCCCGGAACTTACCTCGCGCTTGAGACCGTCCACGATCTGTTGATAGAGCGGTCCCGGCGCCGCCGCCGAGAGCGGCGGCAAGAAGATACGGTGATCAGCCATAACTACTGTATATATACACCATACACAGTAAGCTGGCTACATCTTTTTTAGCTTTTCAAGATGGAGAACCTCTCAAGCGGATGGACCCGCGATCGCAATCCGGAATCATTTCCCCAATCCCCCAGCTTCCAATCCGGCCAATTCTACGCCGTCAAAAAACGTAACTTATCTCACCCGCGCAATGCCTCGCGGCACAGAACTTGATCGATGCGTGGGCTTGGCTCCAACTTGCGCTCTCACGGAGACTCGGTGGCCGTTTCCCGTTTTACGGCACAGGCGGCGCGGGCATGCGCGATCCCAAGCGCAAATACTGCCAGATCGCTTCCCGTTGCTTCGTCCCATCCCCATCCAAGATCTCCGTCAAAGGACTTTTCCCCTCCTCGTCAAAGTACACGGGCATCTTCGAAGTTGGGTCGATCGACAACGGATTGCGCAGCCACCGCAGCACCCAATCTTTGCGCAAGCGGCTTCCGCTCAAAATCAAATTGACTCCCGGCGCCTCGAACACTTGCGTGGCTACCATGCTCCCCACGCTGTGGCAACTGGTGCATGAAAAGCCACCCGCGGCCGAGACAAGCTTCGCCCCCGTTTTCACCAGCTCCGCGTCAGGATCAGGTTCAATCGCCGAGCGCCCGCCAAGCCCGTGCCCATGCGCCAATCCCTTCGCCAGCAGGCTTGCCCGCGCCGGAAACGACGGCATCCGACCCTCCAGCCACGGCCGGGGCTTCTCCTTCACAACGCCGGCTAACATCGCTTCCACATACTCCGGATTGATCTTCTCCCCGAGCCTTTCGAACGGCGGCCAGCCTTCCACCTTCCCATGGCACTCGCGGCACTGCAGTTCCCGCGCCTGCCGCCTCGCAAAGTCCGCGGCCACCTGACGGTTGAGCGAACCCGCCATGCGCTTGCCGAACTCGCGCAATGAGTCTCGCGCGTCACCTACCAACCCGAAGTCCGGTGCCGCCAAGGGTGGACGCTCCGACAAACATCCGGACTCCCAATTCACCACTTTTTTGAAAACGTTGGACCGCACCCCGTCATCCTTCCTCGTTTTGTGGCACTGCAAACATCCTCGATCCTGCACCAAGCGCCGCCCTCGATCCACGCCGCCACCAGCGTCTGCCTGCAATGTGTTCGCGTCACTTCCGCCCGCCTTGGTGAGCAAAAAGGACGATAACGCCGCGGCCTCTTCGACGCTCAAATGAAAATTCGGCATGCGAATCCAATCATAGTGCGCCTCGGGTCGCATCAGGAAATCACGCAAGGATCGTCCGGGGAATTTCCTCCGCACGTCTCGCAAACTCAACTTGCCTCCCTCCACCTCGGCCTCACCAGGTACCGAGTGGCAAGACCCGCAATGCAAAGTGCCAAAAAGTTTTTCCCCCTGCCCGGCGTCTCCGCTCGGCTCGGCTGCACCAGCCGCCGTTTTTGCGGAATCCGTCAAACTCGCCAAATATCGAGCCACCGATTCCGCCTCCTCCGCGGCGCGTTCACCTTGAAAGATCTTGGGCATCCTCGCTGAATGTCGATGCTTTTTCGGGTCCAATATCCAGTCCCTCATCCATGATGGCCCCCGCCGCGACCCGATCCCGTCGAATGTCGGAGCGCCCATGCGCAGGTCGGCAGGTTGACCCGGCCCGTGGCCCTCATGGCAACTCGCACACCGCAGCTCGAGGAACAAGTCACGGCCTTTCCGCCGAACCTCATCGGACTCCACCTCGGGACTCGGCGCGTGCGAGAAGGCGGACGCGGGCACCGGCCCGGGAGGCGTGTCCCGATTGGACCAAAACAACCTCACCCATCCATCGCCGGCGTTCGGTCGTCTCCACTGCACCCGAAACGAGTTCGTTCCTTTGCCTAAGCGAACCGTGTTGCTCGCGGGCAATGAAGGCGCATCCCCATCCGCCTCCAATTCCTGAACCAGCTTGCCGTTGATCTCCAACCGCACCGGGCCCCTCGCTTCGAACTGAAAGCGAAAATCAGCGCGCAAGTCCACCGAGATCAGACCCCGCCACTCAGCCTCCACCAACCCCGGTGCCACAAAGGGCGAAGGCGTCTCGCCAGCGGGCACGAACAACTCCACGGTCGGCCGAGACTCGATATCACGACCCTCCCCGGCGAGGGATCGAAAGGACACCTCCAATCCCGGCTTCAAATCCGCCGCCCACCCCGAACACCACGCGACGAAGGCGCCTACCAGCCATCCCAACAGCATGTTCCTCCGCGTGGAGTCGCGTCTTGAATTCATCCTCATTCCCGGCGCGCTCCGCCCCTCTCAGGGAACCACATGCACCGTGTGCAAGACTTCCTGATTCAACTCGAATCCGTCTGCGGCTCGGAGGGCGAACTTCACCTGCATTTGCATCACCGGCTTAAGGTCCTCCAACGACAGCGTCACGGTCTTGCCATCCTCCGAAAGCCGCGCGGATTTCACCACCATCGCGTCACGTCCGGTCTTTTCCGGATGAGCCACGGAATATTCCATGGAACCATAATTGAGGGAGCGCCGGTAATTCCATCGTTGCACGTTATAATTCTCCGCGCCCTCGGCCGACGCCCGGTCCAGCGGCTGGGTGAACGTCAAGTGCACTCCCTTCTGATCCACCCGCAAACCTTGGACGGAATACACAGGCTTGCCCGTGTAACGAACCCGGTCGAAACCGCTCAGCCGCGCCGCCTTGGTCTGCCACCCTTGCATTCCCGCGACGTACAACTGGCCGTCCGCCGGATTGAATTTCGGACGCATCGCCGCGGAGGAGAACTTCAACGGAATCCTCACGGCCCCTCCCTGCATACGCTCCCCGACCTGCTGCCGCATGACAAGATACAAGGCGCACTCCCCGTAGGAAGTGTGCAACAGTTCGTCGCGGAAGGGTCCCCAGCGCTCACTGGTGACCCAAACTTGCCCGCCCCCTGAATTGTCCCAGCCGTTGCGGGAAAGCCAGCACAACGGCGGATCGAACTCCGGCACCGGTTTGCGCTGGGCCACGTGCTCCACTCCATAAAACCCACCCGGCTTGATCCAATTCACCGGACAACTTGGAATCCACGTCCCCTCATTGTCTCCCGTCGTCAACTGGCCGTCGGCCCGCACCCCAATGCCGTTCGGAGCACGAAAGCCTGTGGCAACCACTTCCAACTTGCTTCCATCGGGAGACACCTTGCAAAGGGTCCCGTTGTGGGCCGCGATCCGCTCAAATCCACTCCCGCCCGGCCTCACCGGCGCCGCCTTCGCGAAATAAAAGTTCCCCGCCCGGTCGCGCTGCAAGTCGAAGACAAACTCGTGAAACCCCTCCGTGGAGGTGTAGAGATTGCAAAAATTCTCATAATAATCAGCCTCCCCATCCCGGTTGAAGTCGTGCAGCCGGGTGATTTGGTCCCGGCCCGACACATAAATCACATCGTTGACAATGACCAATCCCAGCGTCTCGTAAAGCCCGGACGCGTATCGCGTCCACGTCAGGTTCTCCAGCTTATCGTCAATTCCCGAGACCACCCAAACGTCCCCGTCCCAGGTGCAAAGCGCGGCCCGCCGCCCGTCCGCGAAGAAATCCATCCCTCCAAAGCGCACGCGCCGCCGCCACGGGTTTTCCGTGGGCGGAGTCAACCGGTCGAGAACATAAGCGCCGTCGGGTGTGGCACTCGCTTCCAGCTCGCCTCGAGTGATGATTTGATGTTTCCAACGCGCCGGCCCGCCCTTGCCCGCCATCGGCACCCGCACCTCACCCTCCAGTTGCGCCTCAAACTTGCCGGCCATCGACCTCGGCCCCTTCCACACCACCACCCTGAACGAACCTGAAAAACCTTTCGGAAGCTTCACCAAGGCGCGGTGACCTTCCGCAACCAGACTCCCGCCCTGAGGCAGTCCCGTCACCCCCACCCGGGTCGCATCCTGCCCCTCTTGCTGAAACACGATCATCCGCCCCGACGAACTCTGGAAGGGAACCCCTCCCTCCACTTCGCAAACCACCAGCGTCATGGCCTCTCGCGTCTGGTCAATCTCGATGTTCCTCGTGAAACCAGTCACTCCTTCCAAAAACTGCGTGGTGGGATGTTCTCGAATCTTCGCGCCGCGCACCGTGTAGGTCAGCACCACATCTTGGCCATGGACATAGTGCCCGTCCCAACGCGCCCAACCACCCGGCAACGGACCGAACGGCTCCGTCCTCGGATCGGCCAGCGAGTCTTTCTCCCCAAGCCAGCCCGGCAGCGCCGGCGTGCCAAAGACCTGCTCGCCGTGGATCGAAGGATGCCCGCCATGCTGCCCGTCGAAGGCCACGCCGTGCGTGGTGATAAAGCCCTCGCGCCAACCGGCCGCCATGCGCATCAATTCCGTGTCGAAAAGCATCGACGACCTCGGCCCCACCCGGATCGCCAAGCCCTTCATGGCGGTATTGCCTTTAGGTTGGGGCGCCGAGACACACGCCGCCTGCACCGGAAAGTCCGATTGCAGCAAGGCCTCGTTCACCGGCGGCGCGGCCGCCAACGCCAACCCGGTCCAGGCGCCCATGGCCATGCCGATCCACCCCTTCGCCTGCTTCGTCCAAAAGTGCATTCCCATTCAACAATCTCCGCGCGAAAAGGTTCCTGAAAAAAGCACCGCCCGCCCCCCCGGCCTCACTTGGCAAATTCCACGCAGCGGCTCTCCCGAATCACGGTGACCCGAATTTGACCCGGATACTGCAACTGCTCCTCGATCTTCCGCGCAATGCCCCGTGCCATCATATGGGCCTGCGCGTCGTTCACACTTTCCGGCTGCACAATCACCCGCAGTTCGCGCCCCGCTTGCACCGCGAAACAACGTTCCACGCCCGGAAAGGACTTCCCAATCTCCTCCAAATCCCCCAGCCGCTTCAGGTACGTCGTCATCGTTTCCAACCGCGCTCCGGGACGGGACGCGCTCATCGCATCGGCGGCACTCGCCAGAATCCCATAAAGTCCCACGTGCGGGACCTCGTCATGATGGGAAGCCACTCCCTGCACCACCTCATCCGCCTCGCCGTGGCGCTTAATAAACGCCGCGCCGGCCGCCGCATGCGAACCTTCCGCGTCTTGTTCCATCGCCTTGCCAATGTCGTGCAGCAAGCCCGTTCTCCTCGCTAATTCAACGTCCAACCCCAATTCCGCCGCCAGCAACCCCGCCAAGCGAGCCACCTCCACCGAATGATCGAGGATGTTCTGAGTGAAACTGTACCGGAATCGCAATCGTCCCAATTTGCGTACGATCTCCGGATGCAACGGTTGCGTTCCCGCCCGCGTCACCGCGTCCTCCCCGGCACGGTCAATCGTCTCGTCCATCTCCTGGCTCACCTTGCCCACCACTTCCTCGATGCGCCCGGGATGAATCCTCCCATCCAGAATCAACAGCCTCATCGCCTCGCGGGCTACCGCCCGCCGCACCGGATCGAAGCTGGACAGCACCACCGCGTTCGGCGTGTCGTCAATCAGGACCGTCACCCCCGTCGCTTGCTCAAAGGCTCGGATGTTTCTCCCCTCCTTCCCGATGATGCGCCCTTTCATGTCATCCCCCTGGAGTGCCACCGTGGCCGTGGTGGTCTCAAAGGTGTGTTCCCCGGCGTATCGCTGAATCGCGATCGCAATGACCCGCCGAGCTTCGTCTTCCGCCCGCGCCTTGGCCTCCCGCACGATGCGACGGCTGATCTCCACCGCGTCGCCCAAACTTTCCCGCTCCACATCGGCCAACAACTGCTTCCGTGCTTCGGTGGCGCTCAACCGAGCGGCCTTCTCAATCCGCTCCCGCCACTGGATTTCCAATTCGTCCAGAGCTTTCTGGTGGCCATTCTGGTCTTGCGCCCGGCGTGTCCATTCCCGCTCGACGGATTTCAATTCCTCTTGCTGTCGCTGAAGCCGCGCCCATTGCTCGTTCATCAGGCACTCCCGCTCCGACAGCCTTCGGCCCGCTTCGTCCAAATCATGCTGGCGCTCGGACCAGCGGCGATCCTGTTCGTCCCGAAACTTTTGCTGCTCGGCCAACCCCGCCGCCTTCGCCTCCTTCAAGGAGGCTTGGTGTTCGGCCGCCAAACGCGCCCTTTCCAATTCCGATTCACGCGCCCGTTGCCTGCCGCGCGCCCAACTCCAAGCCCAAACAGCCAAGGCCCCCGCCGCGAACGAGGCGCATCCCACCCAAATCATCATGGTCGATCCAGACATCAATCGGCTTGCGCGGATCGGCAACGCCAGCACCCCGATGGGGTGAACAAAAACTCGACCCGGACGTCATGCGCCTCGAACGGAAGTTCCGCCACAACCTGTTCGTCAAACGCCACCCCGCAATGAATCCCGCCCGTTGCCGCCAAAAGCCGGTCGTAATACCCCTTCCCCCGGCCCAAGCGCAATCCGCATCGCGTCCACGCTATTCCAGGAACCAAAACCAAGTCCAGTGGGTTCAAAGAAAGGGTCTCACCATCCGAGCACGGCTCCAAAATGCCAAACTGGCCCGCGACACAGTCCGCCCAGCCCCTCTTCATCCAGGCCGCCACATACTCCCGCCCGTCCCAGCGCGGCAAACAAATCTGTTTCCCCTCCTTCATACCCACCTCGCAAAGCCCCCGCACGTCTGGCTCAAGTTGAATGGGCGCAAACAACAGCACCCGCTTTGCTTCCCGCCAAATCGGCTGCGCTCGCACTCCCGCCACAATCCTTCTCGAACCCTCCTCCCGCACCGCCACCGGCATCGATTCCAAACGGGCGCGAGACTCCTGGCGCGCCTCCGCCTTGGCCACCACCACCGAATGCTCCGTCGCGCCGCTCATCGTTTCGAGGAAGCCGGTGCGGAAGAAACACCCGTCGCCTTTTTCCAATGTTCCATCCGCTCTCGTATTTTACGCTCATGCCCCTGATCGCTCGGCTCGTAAAATCGCCTCGCCGCCCCCAAGTAATTCTGCGCCACATGATGCCCCGCGTAGTCATGCGGATATTGATACCCTTCCCCATGCCCCAAGCGGCTGGCGCCCTGGTAATGGCCGTCGCGCAAGCTGGGCGGCACCGGTAACGTGCGCCCGTTTCGCACGTCCTCCAAGGCCGCGTCGATCGCCTTCACCACACTGTTGCTCTTGTTCGCCGTCGCAATGTAGAGCGCCGCCTCGGCCACCGGAATCCGCGCCTCCGGCCAGCCAATGAACTCCGCCGCCGCATGCGCAGCCTGAGCCACCACCAGCGCCAAGGGATCCGCCAAGCCCACGTCCTCCGCCGCATGAATCATGATCCGCCGGGTGATAAACCGCGGATCCTCCCCCGCGTGAATCATCTTCGCGAGCCAGTAGAGGGTGGCGTCCGGATCCGAACCCCGCATCGATTTGATGAACGCCGAAATCGTGTCGTAGTGCGCGTCGCCATCGCCGTCGTACACCACCGCCTTCTTTTGAATACACTCCTCCGCGATCGAAAGGGTGATGCGAACGCGCCCATCAGCGTCCCTGGCCGTCGTCAACGCCGCCAACTCGAGCGCGTTGAGAGCCTTGCGGGCGTCACCATCCGAGATCCTGGCCCAATGCGCCAGCGCCTCCGCCCCGGCCTCCACCGCCATGGCTCCCAGCCCGCGTTCGGGGTCCGAAATGGCCCGCTCCAGCAGTCCTCGCAACGGTCCTTCCTCCAACGGGCGAAGCTCAAAAATCTGGCTGCGCGAAACCAGCGGCGCATTGACGAAGAAAAACGGATTGTGCGTCGTGGCACCGATCAACTTGACCACCCCGGCCTCCACATCCGGCAGCAGCACGTCCTGCTGCGGCTTGCTGAAACGGTGAATTTCATCCACGAACAACAGCGTGGGCTGGCCCGTGTTCGCCAGGCGGTTGGCCGCCGCCGCCAAAACCCTGCGCATGTCAGCCACATTCGATTCCACCCCGCTCAACCGTTCAAACTTCGCCCGCGTCTTCGACGCGATCAATTGCGCGAGCGAGGTCTTCCCCGTGCCGGGCGGACCATACAGAATCAGGGATTGAATCCGGTCCGCCTCGATCGCGCGGCGCAACAACTTGCCCGGCCCCAACAAATGCTCCTGGCCGGCAAATTCCTCGAGCGTCCGCGGACGCATCCGTGACGCCAGCGGCGCCGGACGCAACGGAGCCTCCCTCGGATCCAGCCCAGGCCCGGCCGTGGACCCCGGCGGCTCCACACCGCTCCTTGCAAACAGATCATCCGCGCTCATGCCTGCATGCTAAAATCCCAACGGCAAATAGCAAGGAAGTGCTGGCAGGGCGCCCTCCGCGACGGCCACCCTTCCAGCCTGCCGGGAATCCTCGGGATCCCTTCGAACACACCCTCCGTTTCCCCCTCACTCGAGCCGCAACTCGTTTGGTCCGCATCCCCCGGCGGTCAATCTTTTCTTTTCCACGTCGCCACAAACATGCCGTTTCCGCCGTTCGTCTGAGGCCAAAAAAAACGGGCCGGTCTGGCCTCGGTGCGGGCGTCGAAAGGATCCGCCTGCGCGCACGGATCGAATCCCTGAACCTCGCGTTGAAACGCATCCACCACTCCCCAGGTTTCCGCCCGTGTCATGGTGCATACGGAGTAAATCAAGCGCCCGCCCGGTTTGACCCGGCTCGATGCCCAACGGAGCAATCTGGCCTGCACGACACTCAACTCCTCGATATCCCGCGGTTCCAGCACCCATCGCGCATGCGGATTCCTCTGCCAAGTCCCGACTCCCGAACAAGGAGCATCCACCAACACGCCATCGCAAAGAGTCTTCATGGGCGGCTTCCCTTCCCCCAGCCAAGTCCTTGTTCGATAATTGAAAACCCTGGCCCGCGCCGCGCGCATGCGCAGCCGGCGCAATCGCCGCTCGGACCGGTCTGTGGCCCAGATCAAACCGCGGCTTTCCATCAGGTCGGAAAGATGCAGCGTCTTGCCTCCCTCCCCGGCACAGACATCCCACCAGGTCTCGCCGGCGCGGGCTCCGCAGATCGAACCCACCCCCTGGGAAGACAGATCCTGCATCTCAAACTTGCCCTCCTGAAAGGCCTCCTCGCGCCACAGATCGCGCTCCCCCTCATAACGCCAGGAATCCGGCAGCGGCCCCGGACTCACCTCCGGCAGCCACCGTGGCAATTCCAAAGTCCATCGGCGGGGCGTGCGCAGCCACAACATCGGGTCTCGCTGCAAAGCCCGAAACCACCCGGGCTCCGCATCCAAGTGCGCGTGGATCCAATCCGGCACCGCATGTCGCTCGAAGGCGGATTCCTCGAAACCACCCGGGTTCTCCTCCGAGCGGCGCGCCCAGCCCAGCGCTTCCTGCACGCTCTCTCGACTCGGGACCGGGGATTCGAGAAACCCCCGCCATCGCGCGTGGGTATGCACCGCCTGGCTGACCCAGGCCCGTGCCTCGGGACTCATTCCCCGTTCTTCGCGCAACGCTTCCCGCAACGCGGCGTCCGCCGGATGTCCGCGCCCGGATTCGGACAGCACCCGGAGGACCAACGCCAAGTCGGAATCGGAAGTTCTGGAGCTTCGAAAAGACATGGGATGTCGCACGGACCGTTTTTGGGGCAGGGACAAAAAAAAGGCGAGGCCGGCTTGCGCCGGCCTCGCTGAATTCACGCCTTCTCTCCGCCCTGCGAAGGGGGCGAACGTCGAAGGAGTCAGGATCAGTAGTCCATGTCACCCATGCCGTGACCGCCGCCGCCCGCCGGAGGAGCTTTCTTTTCCTTCTCGGGAACTTCGGTGATGAGGCATTCGGTGGTGAGGAGCAAACCGGCGATCGAGGCCGCGTTCTGCAGCGCCGAACGGGTCACTTTCTTCGGATCCACGACGCCCGCCTTGACGAGGTCTTCGTAAGCGCCGGTGGCCACGTTGTAACCGTCGTTGCCCTTGCGCTTCTTGACTTCCTGCACAATGAGGGAGCCTTCGACACCCGCGTTGCCCGCCAGCGCGCGCAACGGGAACTCCACGGCGCGCTTGACGATTTCCACGCCAATCGCTTCGTCGCCTTCCAGCTTGAGGGCCTCAATGGCCGGCAAACAGCGCAACAACGCCACGCCACCCCCCGGAACAATGCCTTCCTCAACCGCAGCGCGGGTCGCGTGCAAAGCGTCCTCCACGCGCGCCTTCTTTTCCTTCATTTCGGTTTCGGTCGCGGCGCCGACATTGATCACCGCCACGCCGCCGGCCAGCTTGGCCAAGCGTTCCTGGAGCTTCTCGCGGTCGTAGTCCGAGGTGGTCTCCTCGATCTGGCGGCGAATCTGATTCACCCGGCCTTGGATCTCGGAGGACTTGCCGTTGCCTTCAACAATGGTGGTGTTTTCCTTGTCCACCACCACGCTCTTGGCGCGGCCGAGGTCGTCCAGTTGCAGACTCTCAAGCTTGATGCCGAGGTCCTCGGTGATGCACTTGCCGCCCGTGAGGATGGCAATGTCTTCGAGCATGGCCTTGCGGCGGTCGCCAAAACCGGGCGCCTTCACGGCACAGGCGTTGATCGTGCCGCGCAGCTTGTTCACCACCAGCGTGGCCAGGGCTTCGCCCTCCACTTCCTCGGCAATGATCAAGAGCGGCTTGCCGGTGCGCGCCACCTTCTCCAGCACGGGCAGAAGATCCTTCAGACTGCTGATCTTCTTCTCGTAAATGAGGATGTAGGCGTCATCCAGCTTCGCTTCCATGGATTCGGAATTGGTCACGAAGTAGGGAGACAGATATCCCTTGTCGAACTGCATGCCTTCCACCACGTCCAGCGTCGTCTCGATGGACTTGGCTTCTTCCACCGTAATGGTGCCGTCCTTGCCGACCTTGTCCATCGCGTCGGCGATGATCTCGCCAATCGTCGTGTCCCAGTTGGCCGAGACCGTCGCGACCTGCTTGATTTCTTCCTTGTCCTTGACCTTCTTGGCGACTTTCGCCAACTGCTCGGTCGCGGCTTCCACCGCCTTCTGAATGCCGCGTTGGATGCCAATCGGATTGGCCCCGCTGGTCACGTACTTCAAGCCTTCGCGATAAATCGCCTCGGCCAGCACGGTCGCGGTGGTGGTGCCGTCGCCCGCTGCGTCGCTCGTCTTGCTCGCGACTTCGCGCACCATCTGAGCGCCCATGTTTTCGTACGGATCGTCCAGCTCGATCTCCTTGGCGACCGTTACGCCGTCCTTGGTCACCGTCGGGGAGCCGAATTTCTTGTCGAGAACGACGTTGCGGCCCTTCGGCCCGAGCGTTGCCGCCACGGCCTTAGCCAGTTTGTTCACGCCGCGCAGAAGCGCCTGCCGGGCGGCTTCGTCAAAAATAAGTTGTTTCGCTGCCATAGTACTGTTGAGGGATGAGAGAGTTCGGTTTCAGTTGTTAGTCCACAATCGCCAGGATGTCGTCCGAATTCAGGAGCTTGTACTCCTTGCCGTCGAGCTTCACTTCCGTTCCACCATACTTGCTCACCAGCACTCGGTCGCCAACCTTGACTTCAAACGGAATTTTCTTCCCGTTATCATCGGTCTTGCCCGTGCCCAAGGCGCGGACCAAGCCCTCGGTGGGTTTTTCCTTGGCGGAATCAGGAATAATGATACCGCCCTTTTTCACTTCCTTCTCCTCGACGGGTTCGACCAGAACACGGTCGCCGAGCGGTTTCAGGTTCAGTGCCATAGTTGTATGCTTCGCTTTGGTTCTTACTGCTTTGCTGCTTTGGACCTGTTCATCGCCCGCGGCACCCGCCGCGGGAAAACGGAGTTTGGCCGGACGGGGGATGTTTCCGCCGGCCGTCTCACTCCCCAGGTTCGAAATCACTTTTTCGGGTCATCCACCACTTCCGCGTCGATAATCGGGCCGTCGTTCTTGCGACCGGATGGGCCGCCGACGCTTTCGCCCGCAGCTTCGCCGGGAGGCTTGTCCGCCCCATCGCCGCCCGCCCCCTGACTGGCTGAGGCCTGCTTGTAAAGTTCCGCCGACACGGACTGCCATGCGGCGTTCAATTGCTCCGACGCCGTGCGAATGGCCTGCGCATCGCCGCTCTTCAAAGCCTCTTGGACCGCCGCCGCCGCCTTCTCGATCTTGGCCTTGTCCTGCCCTGGAATTTTGTCGCCGCTTTCCTTGAGCATTTTCTCCGTGCGGTAAACCGCATTGTCCGCCTCGTTCCGAGCCTCCACTTCCTCGCGGCGGCGCTTGTCGTCGTCCGCGTGGGACTCGGCGTCCTTGCGCATGCGCTCCACCTCGTCCTTGGAAAGCCCGCTCGAGGCCGTAATGGTGATCTTCTGCTGCTTCCCCGTGCCCAAATCTTTAGCGTTCACGTTCAGGATGCCGTTCGCATCGATGTCAAACGTGACCTCGATCTGCGGCACTCCCCGTGGCGCCGGCGGAATGTCCGTGAGCTGGAATTTTCCAATGGTCTTGTTGTCCCGGGCGAACTGCCGCTCGCCCTGCAACACGTGAATCTCCACCCCGGGCTGACTGTCGGAGGCCGTGGAGAAGATTTCCGATTTACGGGTCGGCACCGTTGTGTTGCGCTCAATGAGCCGCGTGAACACTCCCCCCAAAGTCTCGATGCCCAGCGAAAGGGGCGTGACGTCAAGCAACAATACGTCCTTCACGTCACCCTTCAGCACTCCACCCTGGATCGCCGCGCCGACCGCCACGACTTCGTCGGGATTCACGCCCTGATGGGGCTGCTTGCTCACCAGCGCCCGCGCCGTCTCCACCACCCGCGGCATGCGGGTCATGCCCCCCACCAGCACCAACTCGTCGATCTTCTCCGCCGGCAGCTCGGCGTCCTTCAAACAGTTCCGCGTGGGCAACATCGTGCGCTCGAACAAATCGTCGCACAATTGCTCCATCTTGGATCGGCTCAGCTTCAGACTGATGTGCTTCGGGCCGCTCGCATCCGCCGTGATAAACGGCAAATTGATGTCGTACTGCTGCGAGCTGGATAGAGCGATTTTCGCCTTCTCAGCTTCTTCCTTGATGCGCTGCAGCGCGTCGGCCTGCTTGCGCAGATCCATTCCGTGCTCACGCTTAAACTCGTCCAGAATCCAATCGATGATCTTGTTGTCCCAATCATCGCCGCCCAAATGCGTGTCGCCGTTGGTCGCCTTCACCTCGAACACCCCGTCCCCGATCTCCAGCACCGAGATGTCAAACGTCCCCCCTCCCAAATCGTAAACCGCGATTTTTTCGTCCTTCTTCTTGTCGAGCCCGTAGGCCAGCGAAGCCGCCGTCGGCTCGTTGATGATGCGCAACACTTCCAAACCCGCAATCTTCCCCGCGTCTTTGGTCGCCTGGCGCTGCGAATCGTTGAAATATGCCGGCACAGTGATGACAGCCTGGGTGATCGTCTCCCCCAAACGCAGCTCCGCATCCGCCTTCAGCTTGGCCAGAATCATGGCTGAAATCTCGGGGGGGCTGTAAATCTTGACCTTACCCTCGGCCTCCACTTCCACCGCGGCATCCCCATTCGCGGCCCGCACCACCTTGTACGGCACCCGCTTGATCTCTTCCTGAACCTCCTCGTACTTGCGCCCCATGAAACGCTTGATCGAATAAACCGTGTTCCGCGGGTTCGTCACCGCCTGACGCTTGGCCGCGTCACCCACGAGCCGCTCACCCGATTTCGCGAATGCCACCACCGACGGTGTCGTCCGCTTGCCTTCGGAATTCTCCAAAACCAAAGGCTCGCCCCCCTCCATCACCGCCATACAGGAGTTCGTCGTTCCAAGATCAATGCCAATGACTTTTGCCATATATTGAATCGCTCACCTCCACCCCAGCAAGGAAAGTGCCGAACTATCTCAACCATCTCAACATGCTTTTAATCAAACACTTGCATTAATATCTACTCAACCATCACACATTCGAAACGAGTCAACGTGTCGCATGTGTGTCAATTCGGATGGCACACACCTCACACCACGCGGCCCTGTTTTCCGATGCTTCTCCGCCCCTTTCGACTGGTCCAATCCACCCTTCCAAGAAATGATGACGGCCTCATGACCGAAGCCCAAAATCCTTCCATCCCCGATTTGCCGCGCTGGCCCTTCTGGTTGGCTGACGCTGCACTCCTCGCCGTCGCCTTCTGGGTGGCCTACCACGGACGACCGCATTTTGGCCCCGTCCACGCCGCCGCCTGCGTCCTGGCGGTGGCCGCAGGAGCTTTCCTCAGTGTGTCGCCCTACCTGATCCACTATAAATCCCTCCAAACTCAGGAAAAACACGAGGCACTCCTCACCGCCCTCGGTCGTCTCGACCGGCTCACAGAAATCCAAAACTCCATCCAATCCGCCTCCTCAAACTGGCAGCTCGCCCAGGAATCCTCGAAGCAAATCATCCAGTCCTGCCGCGAAATCTCGGACAAAATGTCCGTGGAAGCCAAAGCGTTCGGCCAATTTCTGCAATCGACGCAGGATCAGGAGAGAGCCCAACTGCGACTGGAGATCGAGAAACTGAAGCGGAGCGAAGGCGACTGGCTTCAAGTCTGTGTCCGGACCCTGGATCACGTCTACGCGCTTCATGCCGCCGCTCGCCGCTCGCAGCAACCTGAGCTCGCCACTCAAATCGGAAATTTCCGCGCCGCCTGCCAGGACGCGGCCCGACGGATCGGTTTGGTGATGTTCGAGGCGCAACCCGGAGAAAACTTCGACGCCCGTGGTCACCAGCCCGTGGAAGGCGGACCGGAACCTGCCCCGGGATCGATCATCCTCGAAACGATGGGGCCGGGCTACACCTTCCAAGGCCAGCTGCTTCGACGCGCCGTGGTCACGCTCACCCCCACTCCAACTTCAGATTCCTCCGAGCCCGGCCCAACGGCCTGAACGAAGATTCGGTTTCCCCGCGTCCTGAGCCCGAAGATTTCGTCCTTGTTTGGCGACTGGGAATTTCCGGGCTGGGGAAACCGCGCCCTGGTGGCACGAAAACGGATCCTTGAGGCGTGGTCCGAGGAAGAACTTCTTCCAACGGGGTGTGCAGTGAGGATGGCATCCGTTTGTTGAACGGGGGGGCGCGGTCGGCGCATCCAGAGGTTGTCGGTGACCGGGTTGTCGTGGTCACGCAGGCTGCCCAGCCTGCGGGGCGACGAAGGAAACCCGGCGCGTGGAGAGCATGGAAGGGCCTCGTTCTTCACCCGCAGCGCCGACGGGCCGTCGGCGATACGGCAGGCTTGGCAGCCTGCGCCACACCACAGACAACTTCCGGATGCACGGGGGCGCGTTTCAATCTAACCCGCATTGCTGCAACTCGATGGGGAACGTTTCCCAACCCCGTCGAGGGTGAAAGATGCGGGTTAGGGCGTGCAGACCACGGGTGAAAGACCATCCGGGCCAGGCACCGCCCACTCGCTCACCAGCCGTTCTCCCTCCGGAGTCAGGAGCGACACCCATTGGGCATCATCCACGCGCTTGACCCATCGGTGGCCTTGGGCGGCTGTACGCCCCATCTCGGGCGATCCACCGCGAGCTTTCGCTTCCTCCATTTGCCGTTTTAATTCAGGAGAGTATTTCTCGAGATAAGCGATCCTGCGGGAGGCGGGATCCTCCGGTCGTCCGTTGGTCGAGATCACGACGGCACGCACCCCGTCCTCCGTGGTGTCGTTCATGCCCCGAATAGGCGGCACAAGCCCGCGCTCTGCCACAAAGAGCTTCTTCTCGCTGAGATCGTAGAAGAACGCTTTTTCGCTCACACCGGAATCTTCCCGCCAAAACCGCATCAGAAAGAAACCGGCAACTCCCAGCATCAAAAGGGAGCCCGCAAGTTTCACCCATTGAACGCGATTCATAACCCGAGGCATCAGTGAGGATCCGCCTTCACTGACCACCAGCATTCATTCGTATGACACGGAATCCTCCCCGAATCCAACCGGTCGGTGTGACCGTCGGCAAAGGCATAATTCGCCTTCCGCGCATGTCGCACGGATCCCTTGTCCCCCTGAGCCACCCGGTTAAATCCCGGCGCATTGGCGTCCCCGAGCTCCTTCCAAATCCACCAGCGATCCCGCGGCCAAACTCCATTCACATCGCTATGACCGTCACCGAACAGGATCACCCGCGAGGAGGATTCAATGGCGGAGCTGCGGCACACATTGTTCTCGTACTCCCGCGGGCGTCCGAAGGGCGGCGGCGCCCCACCCGCCACCCAATGCACGTTGACCGCGCCGATGCCGCTGGGAATATCGATCTCCGCATCCTGGAACTGGCCCAGCAACGCATCGTTCCCCGGCCCCGTCTTTTGTCCCGCCCGCCGCGCGCTGGCATACACTTCCTCCTTCTCCGATGGACAATCAAACACCCGGGCGGTCCTCCCCGCGTAGGGATAGAGAAAAGGCCGCCAAGTGGTTTCCCCGGAGGGAATCCTGGCCTGGATCGGCGGATACCACTCGTCGTGATCCCCCGCGTAGAGCTGGGTGGCGAGAGCCAGTTGCCGCATGTGGTTGGCGCAAAAGGTGGCTTGGGCGCGCGCCTTCGCCTTGCTCAACGCCGGGAGCAGCATGGAGGCAATCAGCGCGATGATCGCAATCACCACCAGCAACTCGATCAACGTAAAGCCAGGAGGCAAAGACGAATCTTTCTCACGGAGGAGTGTTTTCATAACTTGAGATTCGCGTTGCGGTGCGGTCGGAACCATGCGCCTTCGACGGTCATCAAGCAAGCTGTGCGGAGCGAAATCCGTCGTCCGGCATTGCTTATCCTGGAATCAGGGAGAGCCCGGTTCCACGAATATCGGCCGAGCCTTTTCTGGGGCAACCACGGATCACAAGGATGGATGGAGAATGCCTCGCTCTCCTGGAGTTCCAGGCAAACGGTCGATCATCCTGATTCTCATCGAGCCGACCGCAAGCCTGTTTGCATCCGCAAGGGTGCTGCCAGGGCGAAGGCATTCACCCAGGGCGGGCCATGGAGCGTGAGAGAATCGCCGCGGCCGATGGGCGCGAGCGGAAGCGCCGTGAACGGCGCGCCCCGACAACGTGCGGACGCACCTCCGTGGATTGGGAGAGGGGAATACCTCTTGCCAAGCGAGCGGCGTTGCGTCCACCATTTTGAGTTCACTGCGCGGGGCACCTGCAGCATCCGAACACCTACCGATGGCTACGAAGCATTCGATGAAAAGTCTGGTTTCCTTGCTGACATGGGTGCTGCTGTGGAGCGCCCCCCTCCAGGCCGCCCCAGGGGCGGGGAGTCGCGAAGTGGGTCTGTCCGTCGGACAGCCAGCGCCGGATTTCCGATTGCTGGACCAATCCGGAAAAACGGTGAGTTTGGCAGAAATGCTCAAGAAAGGCCCGGTCGCCCTGGTCTTCTTTCGTTCGGCGGATTGGTGACCCCACTGCCAGAAGCAGTTGGTTCAACTGCAACAAGCGGCGAAAACAATCGAAGCGTCAGGGGGCCAGGTCGCCGGGATCAGTTTTGATGCCGTGGAAGTTCTGCAAAAATTCGCCCAACGGCGTGGCATTGCTTTCCCCCTTCTGTCCGATCCCGGCAGCAAAACCATCGACGCCTATCGCATTCGCAACGAGGAAGCCGAAGGACGCACCCGCGGCATTCCTCATCCCGGCACGTTCATCGTGGATCGAAAAGGAGTGGTCCGATCCAAGTTTTTCATGGAGAGTTACAGCGATCGCCACCCCCCAACCGTTCTCGCCGAAGCCTTGAAAGCAGCTCGATAGAGAGGCTCCCGCCCACACCCTCCGTCGATTGCCGAAAACGGCTCCGTTGCCGTCCTGTCCAGACGCACCGCCTAAACACCTGCCACGAGGCTGATTGGACCGCCAACCGGCCAGGGATGCGACCCGCCCATCGAAGGTCTTCGTCGAGACTGTTCTGAGCGCAAAAAGCTCTCGAATTTTGACAATCTTTTTTGTGGCTTTTTCGATTTCTCCTGATAGGTTCCTCCGCCTTTGCCAGGCGCAACGAAGTCCTTCGGGAAATTTCCTCGCATGGTGAGCCCTTTGTTCACGGCCTTAAAACAAAGCAAGTTGTGACGACGAAAAAGACATCCGTCAAGAAACGCGCGCCTCATCCGGCGCACAAATCCAAGTCGGTCGGTTCGGCGACTTCCGCCTCGATCTTGGGCGCCGCGTCGGTGGTGGCGGCCAACAACGGGGTCCCTCCGCACATCCGGCACGAATGGGTCAAATACTACAAGAACTTGCTCGATTTGCGGGAGCGCCTGGCCAATCAAATGAGTGGCTTGGCCAAAGAATCCGCCGAGGAGATGTCGACCTACAGCCTCCATATGGCCGATTCCGGCACCGACAACTTTGACCGGGACTTCGCCCTCAGCCTGCTTTCCTCGGACCAGGATGCGATCTACGAGATTGAAGAAGCTCTGAAACGCATCGAAAAAAACGCTTACGGGATCTGTGAACTCACCGGCAAACCCATCCCCAAAGCCAGGCTCGACGCCATTCCGTGGACTCGTTTCACGGTGGAGGCTCAAGCGCAACTCGAACGGGACGGCGCCCTGCGTCAGCGCAAATTAGGCACATTGGGAACGGTGGACACTGTTGGCGCGGTGGAAACCGAAGAGGAAGAGGCCGAGGAAAAACCCGCCAAGGAGAAAGAATAACTTTCCGCAGAACTTGAATTTTTTATGCCTCGCGAGATCGTCACCATCGAATGCACGGAAGCGCGCAAAGAGGGCAAATCCCCCTCCCGCTACCAAACTTCCCGCAACAAAAAGCTGAAAACGGAAAAGATCGAGATCCGGAAGTACAACCCGGACCTCAAGCGGCACACGCTTCATCGGGAAATCAAGTGATCGTTTATGCCACGCAAAAATCAAAAAGAGAAAGACAGCAAAGGCCGCGGCGGGAGAAGCCACGAAACCCGCACCCCCAGGCCCAAGCCCAAGATCGATTTCACCTTCGACGCCCTTGATTTCAAGAACGTCACCCTGCTGCGACAATTCGTGACCGATCGCGGCCGCATTCTGCCCCGCAAATACACGGGGCTGCCCGCCCATTATCAGCGCCGCTTGAACCAGTCCATCAAGCGCGCCCGAGAAATGCTGCTCATGAAGTAGTTCGCGGCTGCAAAGTCCTTGCCACCCCAATCCGCCGTTGCGGATTGGGGTTTTGCATGCCAGCTTCGTGCAAATGAATTGCAGCAAAGACCCATGGCTCCGGAGGTTCGTCTGGATCTGGCTTGCCGCGATCGGGCAGGTCAGCTTCGGAGCCACCGGAATCCTTCCGGTTCAAGCGCAAGCATCCGGGGACACGAACCGCCCCCCCTTGATCGTAGCCGGATCCTATCCCGCCTACTGCCTGGCGGTCAAAGCCGCCGGCCCGCTCGCTCGAATCGAGGTGGTGGGCGGGACCGAAACAGGTCCTCACGGACACCAACTGACCCCCAGCGAGCTCCGAAAACTTGAAGAGGCACGGCTCGTGGTTCTGCTCGGACTCGGTCTCGAAGGATGGGCCGAGAAATACCGGGCCATGAGGGGCAGCCGCACTTCCCCGGTCATCGTCGAATGCGCGGCCGGACTTTCCGCCGAGTTGATCACCGGCGATGACAGACACGGACACGCGCCGGGCGAAGGCCATGAGCATGCCTCCGCCGGTTTCAACCCCCACATCTGGCTCGACCCCGTGCTCGCCCGGCATGCGGTCAGGAACATCGAACGCGCCTTGGTCCAGACGTTCCCGGAACAAGCGGACGCCTTCCGCAAACAAGCCCGCGCGGGCGAGGCCGAACTGGAAACGCTCCACCAACAGATCGAGTCCGCCTTGAAAGAGGTTCGCATTCGGAAAGTGGTCACCTATCATGATGCTTTTCCGTATTTCTTTAAACGGTTCCAGCTCCAGTCCGCCGACGTCGTCCAGCCGCAGGCCGATGCCAGCCCTACTCCCCGCACCCTGGCTCGACTGGCCAAGCGCATGCGCGAGGAAAAGATTCGTGTGGTCTTCACCGAGCCGCAATTCAATCCCGCGCACGCGCAGAGGCTCGCCCGGGATCTGGGTGTCGAAACGGCTTCCCTCGACACCCTCGAAACCGGCGAGCTGGATCCGAGACACTACGACCGGGCCATGCTTCTCAATGCGCGCACACTCGCGCGGTTTCTCCGATGAGCCGTGGCCTCCCAGTCGTCTCCATCCGCGGACTCCGCGTTTCCCTCGGCGGGCAGGAGGTCTTGCGCGGAGTGGATTTCGAGGTGAACGAGGGAGAACTGGTCGCTTTGATCGGACCCAACGGGTCCGGGAAGACCACACTGCTCAGGTGTTTGCTCAGGTTGCAGGGCGTCCAGGCGGGAGAGATCAGACTCTGGGGATGCCCCCCCACCCCGCCGGTATTGCGGCGAGTGGGTTACGTGCCGCAGCGGCTGAATTTGGAACCAAGTTTTGTGCTCAGCGTGCGGGAGTTTTTGGCGTTGAAACGGCAAGACACCCGCACTTGGTTCGTGCAGCGCAAATCGACCACAGACCACGCGCTGGAGCGTTGGATCAGCGAGTTCGATTTGAGGTCCCTGCTCGACCGCCCGGTGGCACGGCTCTCCGGAGGGCAGTTGCAGCGGGTGCTCATCGCATTCAGTCTCTTGAATGATCCCGAACTGGTCGTCTTCGATGAGCCCACCGCCGGGGTGGACACACCCGGGGAGCAATCGTTCTATGAAATGATCGGCGAAGTTCAGTCGCGTCGCAAGATCACCGCCTTGCTCGTCTCCCACGATTTATCCATGGTTTACCGGCATGCCTCGCGGGTCGTCGCGCTGAACGGAGTCGTTTGTTGCGAAGGGACTCCGGAGGAGGTCATGAACGCCGAGTCACTGAAAGCCGCCTACGGCATCCATGTGGCCCCCTACCATCATCATCATCATCACGGACATCCGCATGACCATCCACACCTGCCTCACCGAGGAGGCGAGCGTTGAAGTATTAGCCCATGTTTGAAGAGCCCTTCATGAGACGTGCCCTGCTGGCCGCCGTGTTGCTCGGCCCCCTGTGCGGGGGACTGGGGGTTTTCGTCATGGCCCGGCGCATGTCCTTTTTTAGCGACACCGTCTCCCATGGCGCCCTCACCGGGATTGCCGTCGGCCTGTTTTTTGGACTCACCGACCCCACTTTGCCCATGTTGGCCTTCAGTCTCGGGATCGCCGGAGCCATCCTGTGGCTGAAACAGAGAACCGCGCTCCTGACCGACACCATCATGGCCATCCTGATGTCAGGCTCGATGGCGGCGGGCATCCTCCTCATCACGCGTCAAAAAACTTATGTTGGCGACCTCCATCGCTACCTTTTTGGTGACATCCTGATGATCGACAGCCGCGATTTGTGGCTGGCCGGCGCTCTGGGTGCGGGGACATTCCTCTGGTTGTGGCGCCAGCTCAGCCCGCTCGCCCTGCTGACCGCCCACGAGGAGCTGGCGCACGTGGCGGGCATATCGGTCAGCCGCTTGAATTGGGGGTTCACGGCTCTGATGACGCTGGCCGTCACCATGAGCATCCGTTTGCTCGGCATCGTGCTCGTGACGTCCTTGCTCGTCATTCCAGCCGCGGCGGCACGCAACGTGAGCCGCAATCTGCGCCAGCATCTCTTGCTCGCGGTTGGGGCTGGCCTGGCAGGCGGAGTCGGAGGCACCACGCTTTCTTACCAGTTTGATCTGCCGTGCGGCCCAAGCATTGTGATGACTTGCGTGGCTCTTTTCCTTGTTTCCCTGCCCGCCCGGAATGTCGTCCGGAGCTCCGCCTGAAAACGAATCCACCCGTCGAACGACGGACCACGATATGAAATGCCATTGCCATCCTCAGCCGACCGGAGACATGAACGCCCTGGCGGGCCAATTGAGGAAGACCTCTCGCCGGGTCACGGGCCCTCGCAAAGCCGTGCTTGAATTGCTGCGCCGCCATCGTCATCCCATGACGATCAAAGAAATTCACGACTCCGTTTCACATGAGAGCGTGGATCTCGCCACGGTTTACCGGTCCATGCACCTGCTGCAGGAGATGGCACTGGTCAAGAAATTCGATTTCGGTGACGGCGTGGCCCGCTACGAAATGACCGAGGAAGGGGGACGCGGACACCATCACCATCTTGTCTGCCGACGCTGTTTCTTGATCGTTGAAGTCGAAACCTGTTTTCCGTCGGAGCTGGAATCAGGAATTGCCTCCAAACATGGCTTCTCCGAAGTCACTCACACTCTGGAATTCTTCGGAACCTGTCCACGCTGCCGGAACCTCCCTGATCCACGGGTAATTCGGTAGCGATTCAAAAAAACCGCTTCAGGACGCATCAGATGTGAATTGTTCTCTTGCAATGTTATATACATCATGTATTTATTTCGCATGCCAGCTCGCTTGCCCGTCCAAGCCAAGTCGCCGTTCGCCATCGATCCCAAGCCGCTCGACGAGACCGCTTCGTCTCATGCGGGGCTCTTGGCCACTTCGCGCGTCTATCGCTCGCTGAAGCTCCCCGA
>VHDF01000031.1 GCA_016871495.1 Verrucomicrobiota bacterium
CAGTGGAAGTCCGGCTTTTTCAATCCCATGAGCCCCCGCAAAGGGAGACAACATCCGCAACTCGGGGAGCGAGGGAAAGCCGGGGCCCAAAGCAGGCTGTGCCGCCGGATCAACCGGGGCATGGTTGAGGGAAGCGTAAAGCGCCCTGCCGGCCTGGGGCAACGCTGCTTCTGAAATGGGTTCCAATCTCCTCATGGTTTTGTTGTCAGACTATGAATGGAACCGCTCATCACCTGAAAGAAAAGATTTGCCTCCGCAGAGCCACAGAACAAAATCGAGCCAGGAATTCACCAACATTCCCACAAGGACTCAATCTCATCCCAATCCCTATGGGAAACCCGAAATCTCCGAAGGAAGAACCTCCCAAAACACCCGGGCCCGAAGGTTACGTCAGCGAGTTGGACAGGACACGAGCCGAAGAAAATATTTCAAACTTTCTCACCACCAAGTTTGAGGGGGAGGTCAAAAACGTTTTTCAAGGCGCCTCTAAAGCGCTCGCCCAGCGCCACCTCGATAGTGTGCTCAACTATCGCAGCGTCTATCTGACCGAAACCCTCCTGAATCGTTTGAAAACGGACCTGCCGGAATTGATGGATCGTTCCGCGCTGGCGGTGACTAATTCCTTGGCTCACTTGGTGGCTGCTTCCGGGCTCAAGGACGAGGATCGCAAGGCCATCGTGCAACTTGGAAGTCAGATGCAAAGTTTGAAAACCAAGCTGGAGGAACTGCGCATTCCGACGGCGCATGGGGACGGCGCGCTGTCCACGAAAGACAGGCTTCTGGGGGAGCAAATCCACTCGGAACTGGTCAACCTGGAAAGGCAGCTCAAAGCCAAATCCATCGACCCCGCCGCGTGGGGCCAAATCGCACAAGCAGCGAGCCAGGCCGTTCAGCAAACCGCCTTCAACGTTCAAAAAATCATCACCGTCGCCATCGAGGCTTCTCGCGGGAACGATAACACCAGCCCGAAATACGCCTACCCCCCCCTGATCAGCCGGAGCGAAATCGCGCCCCGGTCAAGAGTTGCTCGATGAAGTTCGTCGAGTAAACACCACGCCGGAAGTTCGGGTCCTGAAGGACCGCCTGCTCGAACGGAATCGTGGTCTTGATCCCCGTGACCATGTATTCCTCCAAGGCCCGGCTCATGCGATCCATCGCTTCGCGCCGGTCCTTCCCATACGTGATCAATTTGCCGATCATCGAGTCGTAATACGGAGGAATGGTGTAGCCCGCGTAGGCATGGCTGTCTAACCGCACACCGCGCCCCCCCGGAGCGTAGTACATCTCAATTCGCCCGGGACTCGGTCGAAAATCGTCGAAGGGATCCTCGGCGTTGATGCGGCATTCGATGGAGTGCCCCTTGAACTCGACGTCATTCTGGGAAATCTTCAGCGGCTCCCCCATGGCGATCAGGATCTGCTGCCGCACCAGATCGACGCCGGTGACCTCCTCCGTGATCGGGTGCTCGACCTGAATCCGCTTGTTGACCTCAAGGAAGTAGAACTGGCCCGCCTCGTCCACAATGAACTCGACCGTGCCGGCGTTCGTATAGTGGGCCACCTCAGCAATTTTGATCGCTGCTTTGCCCATCTTCTTCCGCAGATCCTTAAATCTCCCCTCGATCAATGGAGAGGGTGTCTCCTCAATCAATTTCTGATTCCGCCGCTGAATCGAACAATCCCGTTCGCCCAAATGGATGATGTTCCCCTTCTGGTCGCCCAGAATCTGGAATTCAATGTGGTGCGGATTCTCAATGAACTTTTCGATGTAAACTCCGGAATTGCCGAATGCCTTCTCCGCCTCAGATCTCGCCGTGTGATAACCCTTCACCAGAGAAATGTCATTGTGAGCAATCCGCATCCCCCTGCCCCCACCACCCGCCACCGCCTTGACCATGACCGGATATCCGATCCGCTTGGCCGCCGTCAGCGCATCTTGCTCGTTTTCCACCAATCCTTCCGAGCCTGGCGGACATGGCACGCCAGCCTTCTTGGCCAGATTCCGACTGATCGCTTTGTCCTCCAACGCGTTCATGGACCTCGAACTCGGGCCGATGAAGCGGATGTTGCAGCTCTCACACACATCCGCGAAATGCGCGTTTTCTGAAAAAAAACCATAGCCGGGATGGATCGCATCCACATCGGCAATCTCAGCCGCGCTAATCAAGCGGTCGATGCGCAAGTAGCTGTCGCTCGAAGGGGCTTTACCGATACAGATCGCTTCATCGGCCATCTGCACATGCATCGAATTGACATCGGCTTCGGAATAGACGGCAACGGTCCGGATGCTCAACTCCTTGCAAGCTCTGATGATTCGCACCGCGATCTCGCCGCGATTAGCGACTAGGATTTTTTCAAACATGGATCGGGTGAGAGAAAGTTCGCTCGGGGGACCTTTTGAGTCGTTTCAGCGTTGATACCTTGATCCGCGTCTATTTCGGACGAACCTTGAAGAGAGGTTGGCCGAACTCAACCGGTTTGGCGTTCTCAACCAGGACTTCAACGATAACCCCCTTCACCTCAGCCTTGATCTCATTCATGACCTTCATGGCCTCAATGATACAGACAACGCTTTCCGGCCCCACCTCGGAACCGATCTCCACATAGTTAGGCGAATCAGGAGAAGCCGCAGCGTAGAATGTTCCAATCATCGGGGACTTAATGTCGATCGTCCCTGCATGGACGTCGTCCACCGGCAACGCGGCGGGGACAGCACCGGAAGGGGTGGATCCAGATCCAGTGGGCAGGTGCTGAGGAGGCGGGACCTCTGCTAACATCGTCGGGATCGCAACACCCCCCCCCCCGCGCTTCAACTTTATCTTGAAATCCTGACGCTCCAACTCGAACTCTGAAATCGAGTTCTTCTTCATCAGGTCGATGATCGCCTTAATATCTCGAAGGTCCACAGATTGTTTTCCGACAGTTATGAAACGCTGCCACACAGGCTTCCTAACATCCTTCAGAAGCAAAAAAGCAGCGATCCTGTGGACCCTGCCTTTTGTCATCCGCGAAGCTTGAGAAAAGACTACCGACCCAACCCATTGAGGTCAAGACCCAACCTAGCCAAAGCATCATCGTGAAGTTCGATTCGAATGGAATCTTGCGAATTCATTTCTTCTTTAACATTAAAGCTGCAGAAAGTCCGAGCAAGTAAGAATGAGCCCCAAACCCCGCGATCACACCGGCACAAACGGCCGAAATCATCGAATGATGCCGGAAGGATTCACGGGAATAAACATTTGAAAGATGGACCTCAATCGTCGGCACACCCGCCCCGGATAGAGCATCGCGAAGAGCAATGCTGGTATGAGTGTAAGCTCCGGCGTTAACGATATAAAAATCCGCATCTTTTCGAAATTCCTGAACCCAATCAATTAATTCCCCCTCTGAATTCGTTTGCCGAAAGATCAATTCGACCCCGAACTTTTCGCATTGCGACCGGAGCATCGATTCGATTTCAGTCAGAGTCACAGACCCGTATATGCCTGGCTCCCGAGTTCCTAGGAGATTAAGATTGGGTCCGTTCAGTACCGCGATTTTCATGAGCTTCAACCTTTCCTTCTACCTCGTTTCGACCTGAACCTGAGCTTGAGCATGCCCGTCGGCCATCAATCCGCCCAGCCAAAAAAATGCCAGCCATATCAATGCCGGAATATACAAACCGAATTCCACGGTGGACTGAACGCCAAAACCGACCAAGCCCAACCACGGCCAAAACCTCTGTTGACATCTAAAACTGTATCGATATAGCCAAAGCAAGGACCCTGGAAGAATCAAAACAAAAAGCAAGGCACCAACCCATCCTGAGTCGCTTGCTTGCTGAAGATAATCGTTATGGACCAGTCGCGCCATCTCAGATTCCGGACGTTTCACCTGAGCGTAAATCATGGAGAATGAACCAGGCCCCGTCCCCAGTCCAGGATGTGATTTCGCATTGTTCCAGGCCGCCGACCAATAGTCGAACCTTGCCCCCACACTGGTCGCCCCTCTGGCAAAGTATCCCTCATATCGCCACAGAAAAAAGCCCAACCCCACCCCACCAGCCAGCGCCAGCATCGACCATCTTTTCCAATTATTCTCCGAATAACGCCAGCCCACCAGCCCAATCACTCCCAAAGCAATTAACCAACCCGCTTTGGATCCCGACCAAATCAGACAAGCGCCCCCGCCATAAATCAGCGCTCCTAAGCCGACTAAGCCCATCATCCGGCGACGATCTTTGAGCATTTCCCAAGTAAACGCCCCCAACACCGGCAATAAAAGGAGGATGGCCCCCGCCAGCGCGTTGGGATAAACAAGGGTCGAGAAAATACGATCGCTCTGGATCTTTTTGATGAATTCCGGCGGAAATTCCCGCTCCCAGTTCGGGTGTTCCTTAAAAAAGTGCTCACGGCTCGCAGCCAACCCTCCGAAGTGTTGGTCCATGCCAATCCAAAGCACATAGCCGAAACCCAACAACATCGGCACCATCATACCCGCTCGAACCTCCTGAAATCCCAACAGGCAGTATCCCAAGTAATACATGCCCACCGCGATTCCGAAATGGATAAGGGTCGACCTCGACATGGCGGGGTCCACACTTCCGGCCGAAGCCAGCGCTTGCCAGAGGAGCCATCCCAATGGCATCCAGGCCAGGCCTCGTGGCACGCGCAAATGCTTAAACCGCAGGAAGCAGACGACCGCTACCAAACCCAGAAAAGGAAAGTAAGCCCAACGCGCCGGCCAGGGTTGGAATAAGACACCCTCCAAGTCACGCGGCACCTCCACCATCTTGTCTAGGACGACGGGATTGCCGAATTTCAGCAAAGCCAAGCCCAAAAAAACACCAGTGAGAACCGATGCCCACCCCACCGATGGCTCCGGCATCCGCAAACTCGATGACCCCTCGGCTTGTTCGCCTTGACGCGCGTGGGATTTCTTCATGAGGCCCTACAGCTTCAGTTTCAACAATCCCACCTCGATCGCCAAAGATTCCTGGACGTTCGACCCCAAGTGCCGTTGCAACCGTTCCCAAATGAAAAGGTTTTCAGCGGCTTGCTCTTCCTGGAGTCGCGACCCGACACGGCAAGTCCATCCTTCCCATTCACGAAAATGAAAGCCGACTTCGTGAAACCCACCGCTGACGAGCCAGACGTCTCTCAACCACCACTCCATTTGCCGCAGCAGGCGTCCCCGTTCCCACTGGTACTCGGACTCCACCGCCGCCTCGAGTTCAGTTTCCCACTGTTCCCTTGTCTCGGGATCGACTTCGTCGTAGCGCTCCAAAGGACTGTCCTGGGCCATGGACTTCTCCAGGCTGCTCCGAATTTCTCCGAGTTTCTCGAGGAACACTCCCAGCAATCGATATCGGCCAAGCAGCCCGCCTTTTCCCTCCGCCGCCATCTCAACAAAGCGTTGCAGCCAAAGATTGTCCTCGGGTTCCGAACCCGCCCGATCGTTCGGACTGAGGCGGACACGCACGCAGCGGGATCGAATCGTATCGAGGAGACGTTGGGGTTCGCTGGTCAGCAACAGGATGACGGAGGAAACCGGTGGCTCTTCCAGGGTTTTGAGGAAAGCATTCGCCGCTTGTGGATTCATGCGGTCCGCCCCCGAAATCACGGTGCACCGAACCTTGCCTTCCACCGGTTTCATCAAAATGGAGTGCATCACCTCCCGCATCTGCTCGATCCTGATCACCCTTGTTTTCGACTCAGGCCGAACCCACTGGATATCGGTGTGCAGCCTCGCTTCGACGCGTCGGCAGGACTCGCAACGATCACAAGCATCCGGCCCCTCTTCGTGCTGCCGTGGGTTGTGGCAATTGAGGGTCTGGCAGAGCGCTGTGGCGACGCTTTCCAGGGAAACCCGGTCGTCCCCCTCCAACAACACACCATGCGCAAGCCTTCCGGCACCAAGGCTGCGCCGAAGCAGCGCCGAAGCCCAAGTTTGGCCAGGGATGGAGGAAAAGGACACGCGGAGTGATTACCACCAAGCCAGCCCACGCTCCAAGCTTTTGCGAACTCGATGCCGAAGTCAGCGCGTCTGCGAGTTGTCGGTGAGACAGACTTCCGCGCGCCAACTGCGACGTTCGTGGGGCTTCAGTCATGCGCGGCCCCAACCCAAAGCATCGCCGGTCGGCATCCGGACGTCGAGGCGGCGCGAACGCGGCTCTCGGACCGGCTCCCTGGCAATGCACTGCGGCGCTTCCTTGTCCGCTTATAATTCCTCAGGTTTGCCCAGCCATTCCGCGACTCGACCCAACAATCGACCCGCGGCGCCTCCATCCAGCACCCGATGATCGAAACTGAGGGTTAACTCCGCTTCCGTGATCGGCACGAAGGCTTGGGTTTGCTCGCACCACGACGGGACTTTTCGCCCCGCTCCCAACCCCAGGACCAAGGTCTGCTCCGGCAACGGAATGGGAGTCGCCCACGTCAGGCCGAAGGTGCCAAAGTTCGTGATCGTCGCAATCGAGCCGCCCGTGCACTCGGCAGGTAATCGTCTCTCCCGGGCCTGCTCAAGCAGGGTTTGATAGGGAACCACGCATTCGGCCAGGGACCGCTTATCGACTCCACGCAATACCGGCACCAACACCCCGTCTTCCGCCTCCACCGCGAATCCAATGTCAATCGCACCGGGATGGACCAGAGTGTGGCCAACAAGTCTGCCCGCCACCCCGCTATTCTCCGCCAGGGCCAGGGCCAGGGCCCGTAAAGCATACAAAGCAGGACCCGGCTTGGGCTGCCTGCCTTGGCGATGCTTGAGCAACGGATCGATGCGGAACGGCAGTCCAACGGTGGCCAACGGCCGGGTCCAACTTCGGCGCATGGCATCAGCCACTGCAACCCTCATGCTGGAAGCGGGCGAGCTACGGAATTGGCCGATATTCCTGATAAAAGCTTCGAAATCCTCAATCGTCACCCGCCCATTGGCACCGCTCCCTGCAATGCCCGCCATGTCCGCCGCGTGAAGTCCTAGCTCTTCCATCCGCGCCCTCATCCTTGGCGACAGATAACTCGCTCCCCCCGCATGCGCGGGCACCGGCAGTCCGCGCACGGTCGGTTCGACCTGGGTGCGAGCAAGATCGTGGGCATCCGCATGGGGCAGTGGTGACGCCGGTCGGGAACCCAACGGAGCCACAAAGTCTTCCGCCACCTCGAGCGTGCCCAGTTGGGATCCCACTGGAAAACTCTGCCCGGGAGCAGCGGTGAAGCCGATCAATCGCCCGCGGGCAGGTGAAGTGACGGTCATGGTTGCTTTGCTGGTCTCCACCTCGATCAATTCCTGGCCCGCGACCACCTCGGCGCCAGACTCCACCAGAAAACGGAGCACGGTCGCTTCGGCGATGGATTCGCCCAGTTGAGGCATCGTGATGGGGGCGGTGGGCATTGGAGAGACGAAAGCTAAAGTTGAAGAAGCCGGCGGGCGGCGGCGGCAATAGATTCCGCGGTGGGTCGATGCGCCGTCCACAAGTCGGGATGAAAAGGCACCGGGGTATCTTTGGCATTCAACCGCTGGGGTGGAGCATCCAGGAGCTCGAAAGCCTCGCTGGCCACCCGAGCCACGACTTCCGCGGTCACGCCCCCCCACGGCCAGGCCTCGCCCACAGCCAAGAGCCGGCCTGTTCGGGCCACGGAGGCGATCATGGTATCGGTATCCAGGGGCTTCACGGTTCTCAAATCAACCACTTCGGCTTCCCAACCTTCCCGGGCAAGTGCAGCGGCGGCAGCCAAGGCCTCGTGAACCATCGCGCTATACGCCACGACCGTCACATCCCGTCCCGGTCTTGCGATTCTGGCTTTCCCCGAGGGCAGCGCCGCCGCCGGCAAAGCATCCGCTTTGAGATGATAATACAGGAACTTGTGCTCGCAGAAAACCACGGGATCTTCAATGGCCACCGCCTCAAGCAGCATGCTGTAGGCATCCTCCACGGTGGCGGGAGTCATCACGATTAACCCGGGGAAATGCGCGTAAAGGGCCTCCAACATCTGGCTGTGAAACGGCCCGCTTCCCGCGGTTCCCCCGCACGGCAAACGGAACGTGACCGGGCAAGGCACCTGGGTGCGCCAGTGCAGGGTGGCCGCTTGATTGACGATCTGATTCAACCCGACCGTCGAAAAATCCGCAAATTGCATCTCCACGATCGGACGCTGTCCCTCAATCGCCGCGCCAATGGCGGAACCCACCATGGCGTCTTCGCTGATCGGGGAGTCCAAAACGCGCCCCGGAAACTCCTTGATCAGATGGCGCGTCGCTTTGAAGGCGCCGCCAAACTCTCCCACATCCTGGCCATAGATATAAACGCGCGGGTCCGTGGCCAGGGCCTTTCGTTGCGCTTCCCGAATCGCGTCCAGGTAGGTCAGGCTCATCCCAGAGGTTGCAAGTAAACCTGAGAAAGATGTTTTGAAGCCAGGGCGCACCAATCTTCACGGTAGGGGTCGGGTCCAGGCTCGCGGCTGGCCTCCTCCACCGCCTTCTCCACTTGCGCCTCGGCTTCCCGCCTCCAATTCCGTATTTCATGCTCGAACGCCCAGCCCTGGCGGGCCAGGAAATCCTGGGCCACTTGCAAGCAATCGCGCCCGAGCGGGCTCGCCTTCAAGGGTTCCTCGATGTAACCGGCGTCGTCGTGCTCCCCATGGCCGCACAGGCGCAAGAGCCGGGCGATCACCATCTGGGGCCCTCGGCCCCGGCGAGCCTCCTCCACCGCGTGGCCCACCCCTTTCAAGCAATCACTCAAATCGGTGCCATCGACGGTGGTGCCCTGAACACCATAGCCGCTCGCACGTTCAAGCAAGTCGGCACAAGCAAACTGGCGGGACGTAGGCGTTGAATAAGCATATTGGTTGTTGGCCACAACCAGCACCAAAGGAAGCTTCTCCACCGCGGCCTGGTTGATGGCCTCGTGAAAAGAACCGGTCGAAGTGGCTCCCTCCCCCACGCTCGCCGCGCCAACCGCCATTCGATCCCCCTTCATGCGCCGGGCCATGAGCGCTCCATTGACCACGGAAATCATCGCTCCCAGATGGCTGATCATGGCCAGCAGGCCTTCTCGCGGCCGGCCCCGATGAACGTTCCCATCCCGACCCTGCATCGGACCCAGGGCGGAACCGAGATGCGTCCGCACCACATCCAACACCGGTTCGCCAAACGCCAACCGCCCGGCTAAATCGCGGATCAAAGGGCCGAAGACATCGCCCTTCCGCAGGGATAGCCCCAAGGAAGCGCTCAAGGCTTCCTGCCCTTTGCCAAGAAAAACGCCTCCGTAGATCTTGCCCGCCCGATACAAACTGGCCATGCGCCCGTCCAGCACACGGGCCAGCAGCATCCAGCGAAAGGCTTGGCAATATCGCGCACTCGCCTCGCTGGTCTGAACAGGCTCTGAACCCGCGAGCCCCGTCGTGGGAGGGGTGTCACTCGATTGGAACACAACCAACATCTATCGCTTGGGCCGCCTGAACTGCAACGGTTCTTTTGCCGAATTCCACTCCGAGGTGGGTTCCTAACCCGCCTATTTCACACTCGACAAGGTTGGGAAACGTCCCCCATCGAGTTCCCGCAATGCGGGTTAGACCAAACCGCGCCCCCCGTTCAACAAACTGATCCCACTCCCACTCCACGCCCTGTTGGAAGAGATTCTTCGTCGGAGCACGCCTCAAGGATACGCTTTCTTTCAATCAGGGCGCGGTTTCCCGAGCCCGGAAATTCCCAGGCGCCAGACAAGTATGAAATTTCCGGGCTGAAGGTGTCGCCCCATCCTCAGCCACACGGTTTAACGGTCCCGCCCAAGCCACGCACGAACGAGATCAACCCTTCTCGATCTACGGCGTCGCGCCCGGCAGGTGGCGCACGTACAGGCCAAAAAGCTCATGATCTTTGGCCTTGCTCTCCATCCACTCTCTCAAGGACTCCACCTCGCTTGCCCGGAGCCGTCCGCGAGCATTGGTGGCGATTTGCACCGCCAAAGCCGGATCGGTCGATTGGATGAGCTTTTTGACTTCGCCCAGGACGGGGCTCACCCGGCCCAGGCGCGCCAAAGCTTCCTCCCGGGGCGACGCGTACCGCCCGTCCCCATCGGCATCCAAATAAATCGGGTTGGTCGCGGCCAGGGTATAGTTCTCGTAGGTCTTCCATCCCGGGTGAGTGACGCCATCGCCGATCACCACGAAGACAAGATGGCTGTCGTAATCGCGAGCGCGGATCCGAAACGAGAATTCTCGGTCCAGCGCGTTTCCAGGCTGCGCAATGATGGATTGCTCGGACACCATCACTCCGTTCAAAAAAGCTTTCACCCGCCTCGGCGCGATCCAACCGGGCGCCGCCACCCTCACGCTCGCCGTGATGTTCCCTCCCCTCACGGGTGCCAGCGAACCCATGCCAAAACGGCCATAAACTCGAGCCTCGACAAAAATCCCCAGACTCACGGATACGGTCCCCTTGAGAAAAGCCTGGCACGCTTCATCCACGTCAATCCGCGCAGGATCGTCCGTGGAACTGGGAACATACGTCCTGCCTTGGCCCGCGGGATCCTCCACGGAATGCGTGTCCGAAGAGCCCACCGCCGTAATGCGTTCGCCGCGATTCAGCAAGGCAAACCAGTCCGTGAAGAGGTACATCGGGTCCTTTTGCAAGGCTGTCGAATTGACCAGCTCCATCGCGTCAAAGGGAAAAACCTGGCCTTGGGCGCGATCTCCTGAACTTCGATTCATGCCCGCCTTGGTGAAGGGATTTCGCGGCATGTCCGGCCACCGCGGGTGGTTGAGTATGACGACCTTGGCGCCCTTGGCGCGGATGCCTTCGACGAGCTTAACCCAATTGGTCTCTTTCCAAACGGGCACGCTTCCCATGGGATCCATCGGGAATGCGTTAAAATGACCGTTGTCCGAGGTCACTTCGTTCCCTGTGACCGAAGTGAAAAAAACGTTCAGCGAAAGCTTGCTCTGGTAGGGACGATAATCGACGTGATGATTGTGATCGGTGGCAATGGCGAGTTCCACCCCTTCCCCCGCCAAACCCACCACGCGCTCGGCCAACGTGGCATTGCCATGCCCGCTCACTTCATACGTGTGCAGGTGCGTGTCACAGGCGACATAACCTGGAGTCTGAACCTCCCGGATCAACCGCAAATCCACCTCCGGAACGGGCGACTCTCCTCCGCCCACCAGGACCACCTGCTCCGCACGGCTCCATTCCATGCCCCGCATGGCGGAGACCCGATAGGTGCCCGCGGAAAGTTCCAGCTTCGTCTCCGCGCCACGCGTGTAGATCAATCCTTTCCGAACCGCCCGATCCTGCCCCTCGCAATAATACAGATCCGCCTCCTCGCCTTGCATGGACACAACGTGGATCCGGGCCGGCAAAGGAAGCCCCGATCCATCTTCCCTCACCCTGATTTTCAGCGGATGCAACTGGCGGTGGGTTCTCAAGGATTTCGGAATCCACTCGATGAGGCCCACCGCAATGTCATCCGTGGCGTTGTCAGGATGAATGGAGAGCTCATTGCGTCCGGAGCGCACGGCCTCCTTGGGAACGGCGTAATAGGCCACTCTCTCCGCAGTCTGGCGGTAGAGTTGGGCGATCTCGCGGCCGTTAAGACGGATCCGCCAGACGCCGTGGATATCTCGTTGCTTGAGTCGCAAGGTGCTTTCAACGGGATCCGAGATCTCGAAGAGTGCCAGAAGGTTGGTCCCTTGCGGTTTGGGCTGAACGCCGGGCCAGTTGTTCTCCACGCTGTCCCCCAAATGCAGATAGTTGGTCAGGATCGGAAGGGCCGCGTGCCCGCTCGACGCGACCAGCCAGAGGAACATCACTCTCAAGACCCACTGAGAAACTGGATCAGGCCCAAAACACAGGCGAATGCGGGAGGATGGCATAACGCCTTTCTCGTACTCGACAAGCCCCTGAACTACAAGCCTTCGGATGCGGACGAGGCTCATTCCACAAGCGGCTCCTTGATCACCGGGCCGGACGCGAAGGAAGCCTCACGGATCAAAAGCCCGCCCGCCTCGCTCCCGAGATTTTGACCGGTACGTCCCGATGTTGCCGGTGATGCAGGTAGGGCGCGTCCGTCCCGGCGCGCCGCCGGAGCATGATGTTTTGCATCCCGTGGGCGGCGGGCTGGGACAGGCCCGCCCTACCAACAACATCAGGATACACGAGATTTTGGCGTGAATTCTATTGCATCGTTGCCCGGGGCTATTAGATTTCTTGGCTCGACGGACGAACTTTGAGAAATCCTGAGTGAAAGCTGAACTTTGCCGACAAGCCCTTGAGAAAGTGGGCAATCCCAACATTCTCATCAATTTAATCTCGCGCCGCGTGCGCCAGTTGACCGGAGCTTCGGGCTCCAACACCCGGCCATTGATCACGGAAACCGCCGGCCTGGGCGCCGCGGATATCGCCCTGGTCGAGCTGGTTGACGCGAAGATGAGCTGGGAAGCGATCGTCGAGCCCGAAGGCAAGGAAACCCCGGCCAAGCGTCGCCGGCGTTCCTAAAGAGGTTCAGACCACGAGTTTCGCCCAGCCAGAAGGCTCGTCCTTCTGGCTGGATTTGTTGATGGCCGAGATTCTGACCAACTCCAAGGCCCGGCGCGACTATCACATCCTCGAAACTTACGAGGCCGGGATCGTGCTCCACGGCACCGAAGTCAAATCCCTCCGGGCCGGGCGAGGCCAGATCGCGGACGCGTTTGCCCGAGTGGAAAAGGACGAGGTTTGGCTGCATCACGCGCACATTGACGAATACGATTTTGGCAACCAACAAAACCACAAGCCGAAGGCGCCTCGCAAACTCCTCCTCCATCATTCCGAGATCCGCAAACTGGCGGATGCCGCCCAGGTGAAGGGCAACGCCCTGGTGCCTCTGGCCTTTTATTGGAAGAACGGACGCGTCAAGGTCCAACTCGCGGTCGGACAAGGCAAGGCCTCCTTCGACAAGCGCGAGGACTTGAAACGCAAAGACGCAGAAAGAGAAATGAAACGCGCGACGCAGTCAGCTTTGAAGGGACGTTCCCCGCGCGGCGCCTGATCCCGAGTCCAGGGACGATTGCACCTGGCTGGGGATTGTGCTCGCGGCGCTATGCGATCCGGGGCAGCATCGATTCCATGCATGTTCCTTCCTTGCTCCGCTTGTCCTGCGTCCTGGTCTTGGGATTGTGCCTGGCCGTGGAAACCGGCGCGGCCTCCTTCCTTGAACGATTGGGCGTCAAACGAGGAGCCCAGGCCGTCTCCCTTGCCGAACTTACCGAGGAACAAGCCGTCTCGGGATTACGCGAAGCTCTCGCTCGCGGGGCCCAGCACGCGGTCACTCATCTGGGTCGTCCGGACGGTTTTCTCAAGGACGCGTTGGTGCGCATTCCCGTGCCCGAGCGTCTGCAAACGGTCGAGCGAGGATTGCGGCTGGCGGGGACAAGGAGCCATGGTGGACGAATTTCTGACGACGATGAATCGTGCCGCGGAACAAGCTGTTCCTGAGGCGGCGGCGGTGCTCGCCGATGCGGTGCGTCAACTCACGCTCTCGGAAGCCAAGGCGATTCTCCGAGGCACGAACTCAGCCGCCACGGACTATTTTCGCCGATCCTCCGAGACCAACCTGCACGCTCGTTTTCTTCCCCTGGTGAAGAAGGCCACGGAATCCGCGGGGGTGACAGGCGCCTACAAGCAATTGATCGGGCGCGCGGGAATCGCTGGAGGCGCGACCCGGGGCGGATTGACCGCGGGACTGTTCCGTCAGGACGACCTGGATCTCGATGCCTACGTCACCCGCAAGGCCACGGACGGGCTTTTCGTCAAAATCGCCGAAGAGGAAAAGAGACTGCGAGAGAATCCGGCATCCAGATCGACGGACTTGCTCCGCAAAGTTTTTGGAGCCGTGCCCTGAACGAGGGAGGCTTGGAAACGAAGAAGGCGCCCTTGGGGGGCGCCTTGTCGCGAGAAAAATGCAGGATGACGTTGGCCTTACTTGCTGCCGAGGATCGCGTCCTTGGCGGCCTTGGCAAAACGGAACTTCAAGACTCGTTTCGCGGGCACTTTGATCTTCTGGCCGGCTTTGGGCCCGAAGCGCATGATCATTTCGCGGGCGGGACGGTTCGCGAGCACCACTTTGCCAATGCCCGGGATCACAAAGCTGTTCTTGGCGTTCTTGTAGGCCAACTCGGAAAGAGTCTGCAGGACCGTGGACGCCTGTTTTTTGGAGATTTCAGCCTTGTCGGCGATGGTCGCCGCGATTTGAGATTTGGTGAGTTGTTTTGCCATATGGGAATATTGATTGGTTAAACGTTGGATAACTGACTGCTAACTCGGGCGTATTAAACCGCGCCTCAACGCCCGCGCAAGGAGAAAATCGTCAGAATTTCCACGGAAATTCGCACATTTTTGTTCGCGGGCGAAATCAGCTCCACGGCGAAGTCACCCGCGGCGAAAATACCGGGTCACTTTCCGCACGCCCCGAGCGATCGCCCGCACGTCCTCTTCCGTCATTCCTTCATGCAAACCCACGCGAACACCAGTGGCCAGAATCCGCTCGGCCTCGGGTGTCTGCACGCGAGTGTAATCCATGGACGTAAGACCCATTTCGCGGATCGGCCAGCGCCCCGCGAAGAAGCCGTGTTTTTGGAACACCGGATTGCGATGGAGCGGGACGGGAATATAACCCGCCGAGACGGGTAGTCCTTCCGACACCATCGCTTGCACGAGTTCCGCCCGGCTGGCTCGCATCGACTCGAGACTGACGCGGAAAAAATAAAACCAGAAAACGCACCGATCGTCCTGGCGCACTTCGTGGGGCATGACACCGGGTATTTCCGACAGAAGCTCGCTCAGTAACCGGCCCAACCTGGATCGCGTTTCGGCGATGGCTTCCAGCCGGAGGAGTTGGGCCGAGGCCAGAGCCGACTGCGCTTCCGTGATGCGATAATTAGGCGCCATGAACTCGAAAAGCCCGCCTTGAATCCGGTCGAATCCCTTATCCCCGAACAACTGCAACCGCGAACCGAATCTCGCCTCAGAAGCGGCGACCACGCCGCCATCGCCGCTGGTAATGTGTTTGCTGTTTTGCAAAGAGAAGCAGGCCAGATGTCCCGCCTGCCCGATGGGCTGGCCCGCGTGGCGCGCTCCCCACGCCTGGGCGCAATCCTCGATCAACACCAGCTGATGATCGTCCGTGATCTTTCGCAGCCGGGCCATGTCGCAGGGATTCCCGCAGAGATGGACCGCGATCACGGCCTTTGTTCGAGGGGTGATTTTCTTCTCCACCTCCGCCGGGTCGAGGTTGTAGGTGGAAGGCTGGAGATCCGCGAAAACCGGCACGCCTTGTTGATAAATCACACCGATGACCGTGCCCATGTCGGTGATGGGAGAGGTAATCACCTCATCCCCGGGTCCAATCCCCGCCGCGGCGACGGCGATATGAATCGCTGCGGTGCCTGAGGAGCAGGGCATCACATGGGAGTGGGGGCAGACTTGGCGGAACCGTTCGATGAACAATTGGGTTTGGGGCCCTTTCCAGTAGAACAAGGAATCCTGCCGCACGAGCTCTTGGAGCTGCCGTGCCTCCGGTTCACCCCAGCGGGGCCCGGCTCGCCGCGGATGCGGCCAGGCTTTGGGCCCGCCGTGCAGGGCCAAGGCTTCATCTGCAAAATCGGCGGCTCCGGTTTGCGCTTGCAGAGAGGCGCCGCCGACCAGCAGAGCGGACGCTGCCATGAAGGAACGCCGGTCAAGATTTCGATCCGCGGAAGATTTCGATTTCATGGAGAGGCTCGGTCTTGATTCTTTGTACGGCGTCCGATTGCGAAAAGCAATAGAACCGCTGAGCCCGGTCTTCCGGTGCATCCCGATGTTGCCGGTGATGCAGGTAGGGCGCGTCCGTCTCGGCGCGCCGCCGGAGCATGATGTTTTGCATCCAGTGGGCGGCGGGCTGGGACAGGCCCGCCCTACCAACAACATCGGGATACACGGCCGGTCTTCCGCCGGGTCGTGGGTGAGGCACGCTGCAGCGACGGAGCGCGACGTTGACGTCGCATCCGGGTGTGTCTTCGAAAGGCATGGCAAGTTCAAGGAGCGAGGGTGATGCCGGAGGAAAGTCTCACCCCGTTGGCGGGCCACGGATCGGGAGGTGATCGCTGGGGGCGGGTTTGCGCGCGCGGAAGCGCCGTGAACGGCGCGCCCCGGCGACTTGCGGATGCTCCACCCGTCGTCTTTTGCGGGCAATTGGCTTGACCGGAGGGGTTTGCGCGGACTTTACTGGCTGGCGGTGTTCAGTACCGTCCATGTTCGCACAACTTAAAGGCCTGTTTTCCAACGATATCGGAATCGATCTCGGGACGGCCAATTCACTGGTGTACGTCCGGGATCAGGGGATCGTGTTGCGCGAGCCTTCGGTGGTCGCCATTGAGGCGGGGACAACGAATGTGCTGGCGGTGGGGGAGGAGGCGAAGCGCATGCTGGGCCGCACCCCGGGCAACATCGTGGCCATTCGCCCCATGAAGGATGGGGTCATCGCCGACTTCGAGATCACGGAGTCGATGTTGAGGCATTTCATTCAAAAAGTTCACAATCGGAAATTGATCGCTCCGCGCGTGGTGGTGGCCGTTCCCTCGGGCATCACTGAGGTCGAAAAGCGCGCGGTGAAAGATTCGGCCACGCACGCAGGGGCGCGCGAGGTCTACCTGATTGAACAGCCCATGGCCTCGGCCATTGGCGTCGGCCTGCCGGTGCATGAACCGGCGGGCAACATGATCGTCGATATCGGCGGTGGAACCTGCGAGATCGCCATTATTTCCCTGGCGGGCATCGTATTCAGCCGCTCTCTCCGCGTCGGCGGGGACGAATTTGACGAGACGATCGTGGCGCACCTTAAGCGCGCGCACAATTTGATGATCGGCGAACGCACCGCCGAAGAAATCAAGATCCGCGTCGGATCCGCTTATCCCCTCGAACAGGAACTGACCTTGGAAGTCAAAGGCCGCGACTTGAGCGCGGGCTTGCCCAAGACGATCACCATCCGTTCCGAGGAGGTTCGCGAGGCTCTCAAAGAGCCGCTGCAGAGCATTTTGGAATCCATTCGCATTACCCTGGAACGTTGTCCCCCCGAACTTTCCGCCGATTTGGTGGATCGGGGCATCGTCATGGCCGGAGGCGGCGCCTTGTTGCGAGGCATCGACCGGCTTGTCGCCCAGGAAACGGGTTTGCCGGTTCATATTGCCGAAGATCCGTTGACCGCCGTGGCCGAAGGGACCGGGCGTGTGCTCCAAGAATTGCAGTTCCTGAAGCGGGTCACTTCTTCGAGCACCCGCGGGTAGCGGCGTGACGTTCGCCTGGCTGTCCGCTGGGACAGCTGAAGGTGACGATGTTCAAAAGACCGGCTTATTTGCTCTGCGCCGCCGCGATGTTGCTCGCGGTCGTGCTGCTTTGCGTCCCCACCCGCGCCTCGGCCCGGCTCAAACTGGTTCTTCGCGGACTCTTTGTCCCCTTTTTTGGGATCGGCACCCTGGTGGACACCGGCGCGGATCGAGCCTCCCTCGCGTTGCTGCCGCGGCGCTACCTCATCGAGCAGCACGCCAAGTTGCAGCGGGAACACGAGCGGATGGCCGCGTCATTCTCCCGCTTGGAGGAACTGGAGCGGGAGAACCGCATGCTCCGCGAAGCGATGAACTGGAGGCAAAAATCGGGAGGCAATCTCAAGCTCGCACGGGTGGTGGGGCGGGATCCCGCCAACTGGTGGTGCATGATCCATATCGACATGGGGCAGAGGCACGGCGTGCAGGCGAATTACCCCGTGTTGACGCAGGAAGGTTTGGTGGGGCGCGTCGCGGACGCGGGGGAGTTTCAGTCGCGAGTCATCATGATTGGCGACCCCAATTGCCAGGTGTCGGCCTGGGTCGTGGAGGCGGGGACGAACACGGGAATGATTCAGGGCGGGGCCGGTTCGGGGACGGATGGATCCTGGGCGGACTTGGTTTATTTGCCAAACGACCCGGCCTTAAAGACTGGCATGCGTGTGGTGACCAGCGGCATGGGGCAGGTCTTCCCCAGGGGAATACCGATCGGGCGCATCATGGAACTTCGGAGCGTCGGACACGGTCTTTACCTGGAGGCGAAAGTGAAACTGGGACTTGACTTGAACGCGTTAACGGAGGTTTTTGTTTTGGCGCCATGAACGCAACCAAAGCCCAGGCGGTATTGTTGCTGGCGGCCGCCGCCGCGTGCGTTTATGTGCAGACCGTGTTTCCCTGGGGACGGCGGTTGACGGGAGTGCAACCGGATCTTCTGCCGCTGGTGATGGTTTACGCAGCGCTGTTGGGGGACGCGGGATTGGTGGCCTGTCTCGCGGTGACGGGAGGATTGATGTTCGATTCCCTTTCGATGAATCCACTGGGAACCAGCGTGTTGTCCCTGCTCGTGGTGGGGCTCGGCGTCCACTCCTTGCGCGATGTGCTGATGCGGGAGGCGCTCCATGCGAAGTGTTTGTTGGGAGCTTTGGCCTCCACGGCCTCCGCGCTGACGGGTTTGATCGCGTTAATGATGTCGGGGCAACGGCCGGTGCTGGGGTGGGACTTGGCTCGCGCGGTGGCCGGCCAGGGGATGTGGGGGGCGGTGTTGGCGCCGGCAGTGTTTTGGTTGCTGGGCCGGCTGGACCGTGCGTTCAACCATCCCCGAATCTCGCCGGGTTCGTTCAGGCCAGATCGTGAAATCAAGAGGGGGAGGAACTAGGTTCATGCTGGTGCTCGACCAATTGAGAAAATCGGACGTGCCCATGAGGAATGTGGCGGCAGTCGTTTTTCTCGGCTTGATCGTCCTGCTCGGCGGACTTTGGTACGTGCAGATCTACCAGGGCCATCGTTACCAGGCGAGCCACGAAAATCAGGCCATTCGCACGGTCCGGCTGCCTTCCATTCGCGGGCGGATTTTGGACCGCAACGGCATTGCGCTGGCGGAGAACCGTCCGAATTTTGTCATCAATCTGTATTTGGACGGATTGCGGAAGGATTTCAGCTCGAACTATGCGAGGCTCGACAAGTCATGGCGCGCCAACCATGGAGGCAAGAAGCCCGCCGCCAAGGAGGCGGCGGAGATGAGCCGTCAGGCGCGCTGGCTGTCCGCCAGCAACCAAGTCCATGTGTTGTCAGGATTGTTACAGCTTCCCTCGACCCTCGACGAAAAACGATTTGTTGCTCATTACGAGAAGCGCCGAGCTTATCCGCTGGCGGTGTTTCATCATTTGAGCCGGGAGCATGTCGCCCGCTTTTTGGAACAAGGAGCGAAATTTCCCGGGTTGGATCTGGAGATTCAACCCGAGCGCCATTATCCCTACGGAACCCTGGCGGCTCACGTCCTGGGCCATCTGCGGCGGGAGATGGAATGGGAGGATGAGGACGAGGACGGCTTCGACTACCGGCTGCCGGACTATCGAGGGGAGGTTGGAATTGAAGGCGCCTTTGATCGCGAGTTGAAGGGGCGGCCGGGGGTCAAGAGCATCGTGATCAACAACGTGCTCTATCGGCATTCGGAGGCTGTTTTGCAGGCGCCGAGCCCGGGTTTGGATGCTCATTTGACCCTCGATTGGGGCATTCAGCAAGCCGCGGAGGCGGCACTGCAAGGCGCAGGTCCGCAAACGCGGGGAGCGGTGGTGGTCATGGACGTGCGGACAGGGGACCTGCTGGCGCTGGTCTCGGCCCCCGCTTACGAGCCCGGTGCGTTTGTGCTGGGCATCAGCACCGAGGAATGGGAGAGGCTGGACGATCCCATACTGAAACCGCAGATCAACCGCGCGACCTACGGGGCTTATCAGCCAGGATCGGTCTTTAAGATTGTGTCGGGCCTGGCCGCGTTGGAAGCGGCGTCCATGACTCCCGATACTCTGGTGACCAATCCCGGTTATTTCATGCTGGGGCGCCGGAGGATCGACGACCTGGCGCCGGCCGGAGTGTATGATTTCCGGAAGGCTTTCATCAAATCCAGCAACACGTATTTCATTACGTTTGGCTTGAAGTGCGGGCTCGACCGTCTGCTGTCCTTGGGGCACCAGTTTCACTTCGGCGAGAAAACGGGCATTCCGCTGATGCAGGAGGTTCAAGGGGATTTTCCCCAGTACGAGGAAGTGCTGGGGCAATGGTCGCAAGGCAATGTGGCGAACGTGTGCATTGGCCAGGAGATTACGGTGACGCCCCTCCAGGTCGCCGTGATGGTTGCCGCCATCGCGAACGGCGGAACCGTGTTTTGGCCGAGGCTGGTGCAGAAGTTTACCGCGCCGGAAGGATCGGTGGACGCGGAGGGATTGTCGTTTGAGCGCGGCAGAGTGCGTTCGCAATTGAAGATTGCACCGGAGCATTGGGCGGCCTTGCAGGAGGCGATGCGAGCGGACGTGGGGGACAAGGAGGGCACGGGCACGGCGGCCGAAGTTCCGGGCATGGAAGTGTGCGGAAAAACGGGCACCGCACAAATCACCCAAGGACGGAAAGTCATCGATCACAGCACCTGGTTCGCCTCCTTCGCACCTTATTCGAGTCCGCGCTATGCCGTGGTGGTGCTGGTGGAAAGCGGTAGCTCGGGTGGTGGAACCTGCGGACCGGTGGCTCGAAAGATTTACCAGGCCATTCAGAAGCGGGAACAGCGGGCGGGCGGAAGGATGACGGCATCCCGGGATCCGGCACACCAGGATTAGGCGCGCATGTACGAGTCTCACCTCAAAACGAAGCATCCGCAGGTGGAGTGGCGGGTGGTGGGAGCGGCTCTGGCGCTCATGGTCATCGGGGCGTTGTCCATTTACAGCGCGACGTGGCCCGGCGAGTCAGCCCATCACGTGGCGTTTTACCGCCAGCGCGTGGTGACGCAACTGTTATACTACGGGGTGGGCTTGGGACTGGGCGTGGCCTTATGTTTGATCGACTATCATGTGTTTTCTCGATGGTCGCTGGTGGGTTATTGGGCGGCCATTCTTTGCCTGGTCGCGGTGCTGGTTCCCTTCATTGGAAAAAAAGTTTACGGCGCGCGGCGATGGATCGATTTGGGGGTTTTCCAGTTTCAACCCTCTGAGTTCGCGAAGCTGGCCTTCATTTTTGCCCAGGCCAATTTCCTCAGCCGGCCCTTGGAGGAATTACGGCAGCCTTGGGTTTTCATGAAAGCCATCGGCCTCACGGTGCTCCCGTTCCTGCTCATTTTGAAGGAGCCGGATCTGGGGTCCGCTCTCGTGTTGCTGCCGGTTAGCCTGGCGATGATTTACGTGGCGGGAGCCCCGCCCAAGTATCTGGTCCGGTTGGTGGCGGGGACCGGACTGGTGGTCGGGCTGATTCTGGTGGACATCCTGTTCATGCCGCCGAAATGGCAGATCAAGCTGGCGGACTATCAGCGTCATCGCCTGTTGGTGTATTTTGGAAGGGATTTTGCGCCCAAGGGAGCGCCGCCCGAGGAAAAACGCCGGGCTCGAGAGTTGGAGCGGGAAAAGTCTTACAACGTGGAACAAGCGCTGATCTCCGTCGGCTCGGGAGGGTTCGTGGGCAAGGGCTGGAAGCAAGGCACTCAAAACGCCTTGGGTTATCTGCCGAGGGGAGTGGCGCACAACGATTTCATTTTCTCCGTGATTGCCGAGGAGCGAGGTTTTGTCGGCAGCCTGATCGTGCTGGGTTTGTACGCAACGGTTTTGTTCACGGGAATCCAAATCGCCGGGCAGGCGCGGGACCGTCTGGGACGGCTGCTTGCGACAGGCGTCGTGGCCTTACTCTTCAGCCACGTTTTCATCAATGTAGGTATGAATATTCGACTCATGCCAGTGACCGGCATCCCGCTCCCGCTGCTGAGCCATGGCGGCTCGTCGGTGGTGTGCTCCCTCGTGGCGATGGCGGTCTTGCAGAATGTGTACTTGTACCGAAGACATTATTAACTTATGAGCGAACGCAACTTTTCACGCAAACGCCGCAGTCAGCGATTCCGCCCCCCCGGGGGCATGGCCCCCAAAGCCGAGGCTTCCGCCGAGGCCCGTGTCCAAGCCCAATCGACCGCACCCGCGGACGAGGTGGTCTTCGACCGCCGCCGGCATGAACGCGAGATTGAGCGGGCGGAAAACAAGGCGGCCGGCCTGCCCGAGACCGCGGAACAACCGGGGGTTGTCGCGGAGGGGTCCTACCCACCGAGGGACCGCCATGCCTATCGCGAACCCAACCTCGAAGTGCCCGAGGATGCCTCGGAGGCGCTGGAGTCTCGAGGACAAGAGACTGCCCCCGAGCAGCCTTTCGAGCCGGTGCCCGTCCGAGGAAACGCCTCCGGCATCGTGGAGACCCTCCGTGCGGCCGCGCAGAAGGTGATGAAAAAGGTGCAGCGCCTGATGAAGCCGCAGCGCAAAGTGCATAAGGAGGTCATCATCAACGCGGAATCTCTCGAGACGCGAGTGGCGGTGATCGAGGACGGCAAACTCGAAGACTTCACCATCGAGCGCACGACCGAGGAACGGCTTGTCGGCAGCATCTTCAAGGGCAAAGTGAAGAATCTGGAGGACGGGTTGAAGGCGGCCTTCGTCGATATCGGGTTTGAGAAGAACGCCTTTCTTCACTATTGGGACATCGTCCCGAACAATTTCGACAGCGGTGTTGAAGTGGTCGAGCGTAAAACGAAAAAGCGGGAAAAGCCCCGCATCACTCAAAAGGACATTCCCCGGCTTTATCCTCCCGGCACGGACATTATTGTGCAGGTCACCAAGGGTGCCATTGGGACGAAGGGGCCCCGGGTGACGACGAACCTAGCTCTGCCAGGGCGGTTTCTGGTGTTGTTGCCGAATTCCGATCAAAGCGGCATTTCGAGGAAAATTGAGCATCACGAGGAACGCCAGCGCCTCAAGAAAATCGTGCGCAGTCTGACCATCCCCGAGGGCATGGGGGTGATTATTCGGACCGCCGGAGAGGGCCAGCAGGCCCGGTATTTCGTCCGGGATCTGGCGCTGCTCCTGGAGGAATGGCGGGAAATTCAGGAGAAGATCAGCCAGCAACCCTCGGCGACCTGCGTGTTCCAGGAGCCCGATTTGATCGAGAGAACCGTGCGGGATTTCTTGACCGAGGACGTGGAGCGCATCGTGGTGGACAGCTCGGCCCAGCATGATCGCATCCGGTCCATCATTGCCAAGATTTCGCCCCGGTCCGGGAGCAAGATCAAACTGTACAACGATTCACAGCCGGTGTTTGACCGATTTGGCATTTCCCGCCAGCTCGAATCAGCCTTCTCGAGGCAGGTGCATCTCAAGAGCGGAGGCTACATTGTGGTGGACGAGACCGAGGCCCTGGTGGCCATCGACGTCAACACGGGCAGGCACAAAGGTGGCAAAGACCCGGAATCGACCATCCTGAAAGTCAACATCGAAGCCGCGGAAGAAATCTGCCGCCAGTTGCGGTTGCGGAACATGGGCGGGTTGATCGTGCTGGACTTCATCGACATGAAGCACCGGCGAGATCAGCAATCCGTGTTTCAAAAGATGCGGGAGGGACTCCGCCGCGACAAGGCCAAGACTCATCTTCTCCCGATCTCCCAACTGGGATTGTTGGAAATGACCCGGCAACGCCACACCGAAAGTGTGCGCGCCGCGGTTTACGACGACTGCCCGTACTGCAAAGGCAAGGGAAAGGTCAAGAGCACCATCACGATGAGCGTGGAAATCCAGCGCAAGCTGGGAGAGATCCTCAAGAAACGACATCGGGACGAATCCGACTTCCAGCTTCGCATCGTGGTGAATCCCTCCGTCCTCGAACGATTGCGCACGGAAGACGAAAAGTTGCTGATCGAGATGGAGAAGCGCTATTTCGGGAAGCTCTCGTTCCGCGGGGATCCTTCGTTCCACGCCGAGCAGTTCAAGATCGTCAACGTCTCCAGCGGAGAGGAACTGGCCTCCGTAGGGGGCTGAGAGGCGCTGCTCACCCGGCGGGAACAGTGAACATCATGACCCCGTGGTAGGGGGTGGCATTGCCCGGCTCGTAGTAGGAGTCCAAGGCCGTTTGCCATTCCACGGCAGGATGGCGCACGGTCCTGGCAGTGACCCGATAGAAGTAAACGCCAGGCTTGAGGTGCATGGGGAGCAGATACTGAGGCTCAGTCAGACCTTCCCGTTTGACGACCAGCGAGGATTCGGTGAATCGCGGGCTATTCGCCAACTCGAAGTCATAGCGCACCTCAGCGCCCTCGAGGTGAACGGCGCGATCCCAGAAAAACGCCCAACCTTCATCGACCTTTTCCGGAGTGCCCTGGAAGAAAGGCATCGGCCATTGGAGCGCCTCCAGGTACTCGGCCTGCCGGGCCGCGATGACGGTCTCCAGGCGCCGGTATTCGGTCTCCCAGGCGGCACGACGAGCCTCGGCTCCTTCGACGCCGACCAAAGACAAGAACTCCTCGTCAGGCGGGACGAAGAGTTCCCTGGCCGCGAGGTCATGGTAACTCTCAAGCAGGGTTCCAACTCGGGCGGGCGTAAAGGTCTCCGCCGCGAGTTTCCGAACCGCGGAAGTCAATTGAGCGCGTGTGGCGGGATCCTCGATGATCCTACGATGAAGGGGGATACTCCACCAGTTCGCCACCCCCCGGGTCCATCGAGGGCGTGGACCCGCGGCGGCGAGCTGGTCCGGCTGTCCATAGAAGTCGAACGCCCCGTCGTAATCCCAAGGCAGGAACTACCAAGTCGAGCTGCCACGCGGACTGTAGAGCAGGAAGTTCTGGCTGACGGTATCGACGTTTTCCAGGAGGATGTTGGCGGCGAGCCATTGGAAATAATTGGAAGGCTCGAAATGCTTTTCCAGCAATCGCTAAGCAGGGAGGCCTTCACGATTCACTTCTTCCAGCATGCGAATCAGTTTGCCGTGGCCGCCGGCCCCACGAATTTCCAAGACGGCTTCAAACTGCGCCGCATTAAAGGCCGGATCAGACTCCGTGCGAAGAGCCTCCGGATTCCGGTCAAAATAGAAATCCTTCGCTTTGTAAAGATGGCCGTCGGGATCGAGCGCGTGAGCCTTGAGGAAAGACTTGTTGGGCTCCTCGACGAGCGTAAAAAGACCGAACCGGGCGCCGTCCACCTTGAGGCTGATGAATGCGGTGCGCAGGCTGGTGAGATGGGGAGTGGCGGTGAACAAGTCGAAAGCGAGTTTGTTCCGAACCCGGGTCAAGTCATAGGGATGCTTGTTGAGGTTCAGCACTTCCAATCCCCGCCAGGAAGGCGACGTCGAGGCGAGTCGGATCTTGTAGGATTTTTGCGTTGTGAGCCTCGTCGATTGACCCCGCTGCTCAAGGGTGGCCGGCAATGGCATCGCTTCTCCCGTGCTCGAAGGGACGTTCCAAAGTCCCGCCGCTCGAGGCTCGAAGGCATCCGACGGATCCTCGTCCGATTGGACCTCCGCGAACGTTGCCCCTCCAGGGATGGGGGTGAGCTTGAATTCCGCATCGACTACGCTGAGCGGATCCCGGGTATAAACGCTACGATCCTCGACGAGCAAAGCGGAGCGACGGGTGTGAAAGACAGCCGTTTGGATAAACCCCAGGGGATTGCCATCTTGCCGCCGCAGGCCGGCCTGCAATTTCAATTGGTAAGTCGTGGCGTGGAGCAGAGGGTGAACGGGCTCGAACACGACCGTATGGAGCGCATCGAAGAACCGAAACACTCCGGGCACAACATCCCCCGAATCCTCCGTCAAGGAGGCGGTCGCGCTGCTGAAGCTTGACGCGTCCACCGGAACTCGAAATCGCCAAACCATGGAAGTCCCGGTTGAAACATCAACCGCATCGGGTGCTGGATCCACCGAGGCCAGCACGGGGTCTCCAGGAAGAAAGGCCTCGGGAGTAACGACCTTGAAATAAGAACGCGCACCCGCGGGAGTGCCGGCAGGAAGAGCGAGTCGGTGGATTTGATTCGTGGTGGAGGCGGGATAATCGCGAACCCGGGTCCAAGTACCTTCGCTGATTTCACCACGGGACAGCAACGTGTAAGCATGTCCGGCGATGCTCATGAACTCCAATTCGATATGTCCGTCGTGGATCAACCGGGCGGAGAGTCGCAGGACGCTCGCGGGATCCTTGGGGTCCGTGCCCCCTTCGTATTCCTCGCGATTGGTCAATCCATCCCGGTCGAGATCGAGCCTGGCATCCGAAGGATCGCGCGGGTCGAGTCCGGCGCGCGTTTCCCATGCGTCGGGTAATCCATCGGCGTCGCGGTCCGCGAGATTGCTGGCGCCGGGGGTGCCGCTTCCCGTGAAGGAGACGACGGTGCCGGAGCCATCAGGAAATCTTCCTTCGGTCAACCCTTCCGACTGGGGCCCGTAAGTGATGGTTTGGATGAGCGATAGCGAAGGGTCGAACAAGCTCAAGCTGCCGCCTGACGCGGGCAGTTTGAGGTCGGCATGGCCGGGCCGGGGTGTTTCGTCGGCCCAGATGCGGACGAATCCGCGGGGTGCGACCAGCGCCGGGACCGAAGTTTGCACCCAGGCGTTGAGATTGGAAAACGAATGGCCGGTGAGAACCAGCGGCTGCGAGCCTGGATTGTAGATTTCGAACCAATCGGGATCGGAGCCCGTGCCGTCCACCCGCCATTCATTGAGCACGAGCGCGGCCGACGAGCCTGCGTCGAGGATGGATTCGGCGGTTTCGTGAACGAATTGCCATCCCTGGGCGGACCGGAGCAGTGCGTAGCCGGGAACTTGCGAACCGTAGGTCATGCCGTCGATTCGGTTGGTCTGAGCATCGAACAGAAAGACCGCGCCTCCTTCCGCATCGAGTCCAAAGCCTGTGCGCAACCCGGAGCCCGCAAGGTCGCTGGTGCAGAGCAAGGCGAGACGCTGGCCAGGGTCAAGTCGAGTACCTGAAGGCACCACGTAGCGTCGGAGGAGACTTGGAGAATCCGTCAGGCTCCACTGTTCGAGCGAGACGGCCGTGGCGCCGGTGTTTGCCAATTCGACGACGTCCACTGCATTTCCGCCGGCGGGAGCGGCGACGATCTTGCGAAGTTGAACTGGGGGCTGGGGGCGCGACGAAGCCGCTCGGCCCGGTGTACCGCCTTCCATCGAGTTGGCGCTCCAGAGCGAGGGATCGTTCGGGTCGCCCGAGGCTCCATGGAATTCCAAGGAAGCCCCCTTCCCCGCCGCCGCGCCCGGCCAAAACCCGCCGGTGCCATACTCGACCGACCGAACGTTGCGCAGAGCGGAGTCTCGCAGGGTGAGGCGCTCCCCTTGATTTGAGAGGCGGCCCGTGTAGATCCCCAGAATCTTGGCGCCGGGGTGGCGGTTGGTGAACGCGGCCGGATTGGCGTCCGAAATGAGAAGCCCGTGTTGTCCTGCGGAAAGCAGCGTGCCGGCCGGGAAGGCGAACTTCAAGCCGTCCACCGACCATCTGGAAAGATCGACGGAGCCCGCCCCGGCATTGAACAATTCCAGGAATTCAAAAGCATCCCCATCCTTCGGTTGATACATGATCTCCGAGAATTGAAGGGCGAACCTGAGGCTTTCGGGGGACTCGGCGGCGCTGAGCGGCAGAAGCAAAGCGAGCAGCGCGACGAGCACGGGTGGACGGGGTGGGGAATGGCGTTTCAAGAGTACATCTTGGATCGACGCAGCATGAACTGCTGCGTCACTCGATTTCGGCCGCCTTGCTTGCTGGCGTAAAGAGCCTCGTCCGATTCGGCCAAAAGGGCGGCGGGATCCGCGGCCGTGTTGGAGCGGGTCGAGATGCCCAAGCTCGCCGTAACCTGCCGGTGCTTCCAAGGAGCGTTTTTGATGGCGCGCCGAATCCGTTCGGCAACCGCATTGGCGTCGCAACGGTCGGCCTTGGGGAGCACCACGACGAACTCCTCCCCTCCATAACGCGCCACATGGTCTCCAGGTCTGACGTTTTCAGCAATGATCCGGGCCACTTGCTTGAGCACTTCGTCGCCCGCCGGGTGGCCAAAACTGTCATTGAAGGCCTTGAAACGGTCCACATCGATCAAGATGACGGAAAGGGGCTGCTGATGGTGCTCGGATTGATCGAAAAGGTTCCGGAATGCGTCCTTGAAGGCTCGGTGGTTCTTGAGGCCAGTCAAACCATCTTCGCTGGCCAGGGCTTGGAGTTTGGCGTTGGCTTCCTCGAGCCGTTGCTGTTGGTCGTGGATTTGCCGTTCCTGGACCCGGCGGCGGGTGATGTCCTGCAAGGAGACCAGCACCGCTTCACCGCCTTCCCAGATGGTGTTGAACGAGCGCATTTCCAGAACGAGGAACTCATTCTGAACTCGTCGAAGTTCGATTTCCTTGGTTTCCCCAGGACTCAAGGCCAGGGCAAACGGGGCTTGCTCCTGCAATGGGAGGGCTTCGCTGAGCAGGGAGCGTGCGGAGGAATTGAGAAACTGGATGCGCTGGTTCCGATCCAGGACGACCATCCCGTCCGCCATGTTTTCCAGCAGAGACCGGAAGTTTTTTCCGAGGCCTGCAGCTTGGCCGATTGCTCCCGGAGTTGTTGATTGCGGATGTTGAGCTCCTGCTGGGTTCGCACGAGCACGCGATATTGCTGAATGGCGTTTTCGTAGGTGGACAGCAGGAGCGAAAGGATTTGCTGCGGCTCGGCTTGAACCCGGTGGCTGCGACCCGCAAGATTGACGACGAAGCCGCCCTCGAGGTCCGAAACGGGTCGGGCGGCTTGGTGAAGCAGCGCGGCTTGAACGCGATCGAGGAGGAATTGCGGATCGTACGGCTTGGTGAGGTAGTAATCCGCCTTGGATCCAAGTCCTTGGAGAATATGTTCCGGGTCCGAGAGCGTGGTGAGGAGAATGACGGGAATGGACCGGGTCTCGGGTTGGCTCTTGAGAGCGTGGCACATGCCATAGCCATCGAGTTCCGGCATGTCGATGTCACTGATGATCAGGTCCGGCCTGTCCGTGGCGACTGCGCTCAGGGCTTCGCGGCCATTTTCGACGACCCGAACTTGATGGCGGTCCTTCTCGAGCAGCATTTTCAAGGCAAACGCCTGGGGCATGCTGTCCTCGGCCACGAGGATGGAGGCGGGTTGCGGCAGGGTGCCTCCGCCTGGGGCGTTCGAGATGTTCTCGTTTTACATTCCCACTCAGCTACCGCCTTGGCGGTAAAAGTCGAGGGTAAGATCGAGGCCTTTCTGCCAGGCGACGCCGGGTTCATAGCCTAGTCCCTCGCATGCGGCGCCGAGATTGGCCAGAGAAGCGCGGACGTCGCCAGCGCGGGATTCCGCGAAAACGGGTTCCAGGGATTGGCCGGTCAGCCGATTGATTTCCTCAACCAGTTGGAGAAGGTCGATGGCGTGGCCGCCCCCGACATTGAAGACCTTGCCGGCCACTTTTTCCGAAGGGCCTTCCGCGGCCAGGAGGTTCGCTCGCGCCAAGTTCTTGACGAAAACGAAATCGCGCGACTGTTTGCCATCTCCGAAGATCGTGGGACGCTGCCCTTTGAGCATGGTGGTGCAGAATCGGGCAATCACGCCTGAATAGGCCGAGTTAAAGGATTGCCTGGGCCCGAACACGTTGAAGTACCTGAGACTGACGGTTTCGAGTCCATAAAGCTGGTGGAAGAGCTGTCCGTAGCGTTCGGCCGCGTATTTTTGCAGGGCGTACGGGGAGAGTGTGTCGGGGAAGAGGCCCTCGTGCTTTGCCGGTTCGGGATGGTTGCCATAGATGGCGGAAGACGAGGCGAACATGAAGCGTTTCACCTTCAGGTCCCGCGCCGCGACGAGCAGGCGCAAGGAACTTTCCAGATTGTCGGTGTTCGACTTGACAGGTTCGGCGACGGATCGGGGCACGGAGGCAATGGCGGCTTCATGGAACACCCAATCGCAACCGGCCATGAGTTTCTTGACGAGCTTTTCGTCACCAATGTCCCCCACGACGAGTTCCACCCGGTCACCGGGTTTTTTCCAGCAAAGATTGGATTCTTTGCCCTCGCTTAAATTGTCCAGTATGGTCACTTCAGCGCCGCGCTGGCAAAGTTCCTCGGCGATGTGAGACCCAATAAAGCCAGCGCCACCCGTGATCAATGTTTTCATTCTCATATCTCTACAGCATCGACCGGTTTTTGCCCATGCGTGAATTGCCTTGGGTGATGGACTTCCAGGTTGAAGGATGGGAACGGTTGTGATGAATACGCTGGGCATCATTGCGGGAAGCCGGGGTTTGCCGCTGCTGGTCGCGCGAGAGGCTCGCCGGTTGGGGGTGAAATCTATTGTGGCGGTGGCCGTGGAGGGGGAAACAGATCCCGCCATTTCAGGCCTGGCTGATCAGGTCGTTTGGGTCAAGGTGGGTCAATTGGGGCGGTTGATTGAAGCCTTTCGCGAGCGGGGGGTGCAGCAATGTGTGATGGCGGGACAAATTGCCCCCAAGAATTTGTTCGATCTGCGGCCAGACCTCCGAGCCATGAAATTGCTCTGGTCGGTCAAAGAACGCCACGCTCACAGCTTGTTCGCGGCGGTGGGGAGGGAACTGGAAAGAGATGGAATCCAACTCATCGACGCGCTTCCCTGGCTGGGGCCGGCCCTTGTTCAACCCGGCTATCAGGCGGGACCCGCTCTCACGGAGGTGCAATGGCAAGACCTTCGGTTAGGGGCTCGCGTGGCCAGGGAAGTCGCCCGTTTGGAAATCGGCCAGACGGTGGTCGTCAAGGAGGGGGTGGTATTGGCGGTGGAGGCCTTCGAGGGCACGGATCGCTGCCTGGCCCGGGGAGGTGAGTTGGCAGGTCGTCAGGGTGGCGCAGTCGCCGTGAAGCTTCCCAAAGCCGGACATGACATGCGATTCGACATTCCTTGCGCCGGGGCGAAGACGGTTGAAACCTGCGGTCAAAGCGGGGTCCGGGTGCTGGCTTTGGAACCGGGGCGCACGATCCTGTTGGAACGCGCCGAGACGGAGATGCTTTGCCGTCAACAAAGCGTCTCCCTGGTGGCCTTGCCGGCTGAACCGAATCCGCGTTGAACGCCTCGCCAAGCCCATGAAGTCACCCTGTCGGCCGCGATTCCACTTCGCAACTTTGCCCCCGCGATTCGCCTGTTTTCTTGACCCTGTGGCCTAAAGCAGCCTTGACTGGATTGTCGTCAACAATCCTTCCTGCTTGTGCCATGAACCCTCCTGTCTTTCGTCGGCGTGGTTTTATCAAATCCACCGCGGCTGCGGCCTCCGCCCTCGCCTTTCCGCTGGTCGCCTCCCGCAACGTGCTGGGTGCCAATGAACGATTGAATGTGGCAGGGATCGGGGTGGGAGGGAAAGGCGCGGTCGATGTGGACGGTTGCGCCGGGGAGAATATCGTGGCGCTTTGCGATGTGGACGAAGCCAACGCCCGCGCCACTTTCTCAAAATACTCGACGGCCAAGCGCTACAAGGACTTTCGCGTCCTGCTCGAAAAAGAAAAGAGCATCGATGCCGTGACCATTTCCACTCCGGATCACATGCATGCTCTGCCGGCCGCCATGGCGATCAAGATGAAGAAGCATGTTTACTTGCAGAAGCCTCTGACGCACACGGTCTATGAAGCGCGCCGCCTCACCGAGTTGGCCAAGTTCTACAAAGTGGCCACCCAAATGGGGAATCAAGGGCATTCGAATGCTGGAACCCGGCGCATGGTGGAGCTTATTCGTTCCGGCGTCCTCGGGAGGATTCAAGAGATTCATTGCTGGACCGACCGCCCCATCTGGCCGCAAGCGATCGACCGGCCTTCCGGGTCCCATCGAATCCCCTCGACTCTGGACTGGGATTTGTGGCTCGGAGTGGCGCCAGAGCGCCCGTTCAATCCCGCTTACGCTCCGTTCAAATGGCGCGGTTTTTGGGATTTCGGAACCGGAGCCCTGGGCGATATGGGCTGTCACGTGATGGACCTGCCGTTCTTTGCACTCGATTTGAAGAACTTGGTGCGGGTCAAAGCCTTCGCGCCGAAAGGGAACCCGGAGTCCGCGCCAGCCTGGTCCGTGATTACCTACCATTTCGAACAATCCGCCACCCACCCCGACTTGAAACTGGTTTGGTACGACGGCGGACAGAAGCCCTCACCCGAGGCGGCGCGAGGGCTCAAGCTGTCCAGCAACGGAGTCTTGATCCATGGCTCGGAGGACACGTTGTATGTGGACAGTTATTGGGGATCGGGCCGTTTCTTGTCCGGCCGCCCGCTTTCGGAGTTCAAGTCCGTTTCCGAGTATCTTCCCAAGTCGGAGGATTTCGATCGGAACCATTATCGGGAATGGATTGCAGCCTGCAAGGGCGGGGCGGCTGCACTTTCCAATTTTGACTATGCCGGTCCTCTGACCGAAGCGGTGCTTTTGGGTAATGTGGCCCTGCGCACCGGTGAAGCGATCGACTGGAGTTCGCGCGGCATGAAGATCACCAATGTGGATGAGGCCAGCCGCCTGTTGCACAAGAAATACCGCAAAGGCTGGGGCGAAATCTAATCGAACCGCAGCGGGAAAACCCGGTCTGCGAAAGTGGCGGCACCACCCGACCGTATCACTCTCCCGTTCGTGTGTCCGGCACGCACCAAAGCAACCCGGGCTTGTTGGCGCGTTGTTCTTGTTGGAACGTAAGGTAAGGGATGAAATGGACCTGTCCGCTGAACCCGGCAATGACCGCGCCTTTCTTGTGGCGCCTTCCTATGCCTTCCAATTCATTAGGATACTGGCTGCCGTCGAAGCCGGGGTTCGATCCGTACGCGCCCCCAAAGTTTCGGATTTCCGGTTCCCACATCGCGTAGGCGGCGGGGTTGAATGAGCCCAGCTTGTAAGTCTTGTTGACGAAACGGCCGAACGAGCAGACCGCGCCATTCATGATGTAGCTCGAAAGGTTGGGCTGCCGCCTGACAAATGACACATGATTGGTTTTGTCCAGCGGGCAGAGATAGACTTTGCGCTCAGTGAGGAATTTCCAGAAAAGCCCCGCTTCGACGTGAGGCCGGTCATTGGTTCGAAACAAGTCGGGAGCCCGGCCCACCACAGGGCGGTAGAGCCAGCCGGGTCCGAAGTCGTTTGCCCAGTTCGGCCAGGGCATGAAATCCTGGTTTTCGTCCGCGTAAAGGTGGATGGAAAGGGCGAGCTGTTTATTGTTGTTGACACACGCGGTGCGGCTGGCCCGTTCCTTCGCCCCGGCGAGAGCGGGCAACAGCAGGCCCGCCAGAATAGCAATGATGGCAATAACGACCAGCAGCTCAATGAGGGTGAACGCCCGGGAGCACGGCGAGGGTTTGGGTGAGCCTCCAGTCCGCAAGGAGTCCTCCTTTGTCGCGCTTACTTTTTGTCCGGCACCGCTTCCTTGGCCCAGGCGCGATAGCCCCCTTCAAGATTGAACAGCTTCGGGAAGTTGAGTTTGGCCAGCTTTTCGCAAGCGGTGACACTGCGCCGTCCCGCCGCGCAATGAACCAAATAAGTCTTGGACTTGTCCATCGCTTCCATCTTTTTCAGAAAGTCGTGTGCATTGACATCGACGTTCACAGCTCCGGGGATGTGGCCGTCCTTGAATTCGGACTCGGTGCGGACATCGAGGATGACGATGGTTTTTCCGGTCCTCATTTTTTCGAACTCGTCCACCTTGATGTTCTTGTAGCCGGGATCCGCGCTCCAGAGCTGGAGGTTGAACAAGGCGAGCCAAAACACCAGCGCCACGGGAGAACGAACGAAGTTTGTCATGAAGTGGGGCGGCACAAGAAAAGGGGGCAGAGGGTCAAATAATTCCCGCGAGCTCCTGCAGCAGACGCCAGTTCTCGAGCCTCTCCTGGCGGGATTCCTGCAGGAGCGGAGAGGGATTGCCGTCCTTGTCGAAATGTTTGGCAAAGCGTCCCTCGGTGCGGGCAAAGGTGATGAAGTCATAGACTTCACCCGTTTGGGGATTTTTGTACCAATCTTCTTTGGGAGCAGGATTGCCCTGGAGGCTGAGGCGTTCGGCCAGTTTGGCGCCCTTGCGAGGATCGTAAATCAGCACCGGGAACGTGCGGGTGTCCACCGCCAGTTTCGATTGGTTCATCGCCATGTTGTCGCCGACACCATGTTCGGGCTGGCAGGTCGTATAGACGCTGATGACCGCCGGCCCGTCGAATTCGTTGGCGGCCATGATGCACTTGTAGAAGTGATTCGACATGGCGCAACTGGTTTGCGCCACGAAGGTGTTGGGATGCATCATCGCGATTTGGGCGATTTCCTTGCGGCGCTCGACTTTGCCGGGAACGGCCTTGCCATGGACGGAGAACTTGGTGTTCTGGCCTTTGAAGGACGCGGTGGAGCTTTGGCCTCCAGTGTTCGAGTAAACCTGGGTGTCCAGGACCAGGACTTTGATGTCCATGCCTGAGGCCAGCATGCGGCTGAGGGATTGGAACCCGATGTCGAGCATGGCGCCGTCGCCGCCGAAGACCCAGAGTTTCTTCTTTTTCCAGCCCATCTGATCCCAACGAGCCCGCACGCCCATGGCATCGGCGGGACCGTTTTCGAAGAGCGAGTTGGTCCAGGGCACCAGGTAAGGATTGTACGGATAGGTCGAGGCATAGACGGTGGAACAACCCGTTGAATTGACAATGCCGACGCTTTCCTTCCCGTACACGAACCCAGTGGCGGCAAGCATCATGCGGATCGCGGTGGCTTCGCCGCAACCCATGCAAGAGCCGGCGCCGCCCACATAAAGGAGCGAACGTTCGGCGAGCATCATGTCGCTCAGCAGTTTCTCGTTGATGTACTGCTTCGGGGTCTCCTTGAGATTGAGGTAAAACTTGAAGTCCTTCTCGAAGCGCGGAAGGACCTTGCCGCCTTTCATGAGCATGCTGAGGGCGCCGTGATTGCCGCAGGCATCCACGCATTCGGCGCAGCCTTTGCACTTGGTCGGATCGATGAAAATACCGAAGTAGGCGGGTTCAAGGCCCTTCTTCTCGTAGGTCGTCCAGAATTTGGTGGTCTTGGCAAATTGCCGGGCGAGGTGTTCGCGTTCGGTCGGGTCTTCGGTCTTGGCCAATTCGGCTTCGAGCTCCGATTTGGGAACCGCCTTGCCGAGGATCGCCGTGTCCGGACATTCCGTGACACAATCCATGCACGCCACGCAGTTGTCGCTGTTCAACAGCGGAATTTCGGGAGCGATGTAGCTGAAATCGCGGAGGCTGCCGCTGCCGGCGGTGATGAGCGACCGGGCCGTGCTCAAGTCGGCGGGCAATTCGAGCTCCGCGGAGCCATCGTTATAGGCGCCGACAATGCGTTCATTGAAATCGTTGACGTCGAGCACGTCCGAGGTGATGGGCACTTGGTTCCTTCTGGGCTCAGGGGCAGGAGAGCCTTCGGAAGCGGGAACCGGCTGGCTTTGTTGAATCATATTGAGGAAAATAACGGTTTCGGCGGATCAGTGGAGGCAGGCGGATTACTTGGCCATGATGAGTTCCGAAGCCGCCGGGGTGGTTTGACCGATGACTTCGCGGGGTATCTCTTTGACTTCATTCAGCCCCAATTTGACGCAGCGCAGGTTTTCCTGAACGACCTTTTCGCCGCGCTTTCCGAAGTATTTGCGGATGTATTTTTCGACACTGTTCAGAATCTCCTCCTGGCCCATGCCGGAATCAGCGGCAAACGGAGTGACCTTGATGAAAATACCGACCAGAACCACACCCTGCATGCGTTGTTGCAGGTCCGGGTCGGTGGCGATTTCCCGCGCGATTTTCACCGTGTCGAGGAAGAATACCCGGACCTTGCGGTTGCGGATGATTTTCTGGCCATAGGCAGGGATGGCTTGCCAAACGTCCGACGGATCCACCTTGTCGCTCTGGATAAAAATGGAGCCATTTTCGGCAATGCCCGCCAGGGGGTTGCCCAAGTTGAACGCGTTGACGTCGTTCAGCGGAATGAATTCCACATGTTCCAATTCGCTATGGGTCCGAATGTGATCCCGCGCCACCGTCAGGTAATAGGTGGTGGGCAAACCTTTCTTCTCCGACCCGTACTTGGGATAGGCCTGCACGTGGAGATTGAAAAGTTCGCCCACGAACGAGGCGATCAATTTGTTGGTGGTCACGGAGCCGAAGCCGCCCACCGAGTGGCCGCGCATCGAGAAGGCTCCAGAGGGGCGCAAATCGGGGTCTTCGGAATCGGGCAGGGCGACCTCGTGCTTGACACCGACCACAGCAAATTCCTTGGGCGAGGCGGAAGCCATGTTGCGCGCCATCGAGATGAAATGGCAGCCGCGCACGTCCCGGGAGCCCAGTCCCGCCGCGCAGGCCAGAATTTTCGGCAATCGGCTGATGGCAGGGTAGCGATGCTCGGATCGGCTCCCATAGCCCAGCCCGGCCAGCGCGTCGGCAAAAGCCGCCTTAATGCCCTGGGCCAGGGGATTGGACTGCGCGAGCGGATTGTCCATGCGCTCCACCACCGTCGCCACTTTGACGTTTTTTAAGGCTTCCACCAACTCCACGGCCGGGAACGGGGCGAAGCAGGTCACATGGATCCCCCCGACCTTCAGACCCAGATGCTGGCGGATCCAATCGATGGCAGCCTGGGCGGTTTCCATGAGCCCGCCCATGCCCACAATCGCGTAATCAGCGTCCTCCATGCGATAGCAATCGAGCATGCTGTAGCGGCGTCCGGTCAGCTTGTAAAAGGTGTCCATCGCCTCGCTGATGGCCGCGGGCACTTTGTCGTAAAAGGCGCGCTGGGCAATTTTGCCCTTCATGTAAGAGTCCTGGTTTTGGACGACGCCGGACATGAGCGGGAACTCCGGGCTCATCAGGCACCGGAGCTTCTGGTTGGGATCGGAAACGAATTGCTTCATGAGCTCGGGTTCGGCCATGAGTACATTCTCGATCGTGTGGGTGGTCAGGAAGCCGTCCTGAACATTCATGAACGGCGTTTCCGAAGCCTCGGCGGCACGGCGGGCGATGAGCGCCAAATCCCCGGACTCTTGGGCGTTGCGACCAAAAAGAATGCCCCAGCCGCAGTCGGAACAGCTCATGACGTCGTCATGGCCCGCATGGACATTGAGGGAATGGCTGGTCAGCGCGCGGGCGCCGATATGGAAGACCACGGGCAGGCGTTTGCCCGAAATGGTGTAGAGCACCTCCTTCATCAGGACCAAGCCCTGGCCGCTCGTGAAGTTCGTGACCCGGCCGCCGGCAAGCGCGAAGCCTTCGCAAGTCGAGGCGGCGGAGTGCTCCGATTCGGGTTGGATAAACGCGAGGGTATCGCCCCAAAGATTCTGTTTCCCGTTCGACACTTCGGTCTGATAACCGGTTCCCATCGTGGTCGACGACGTGATGGGATACGCGCAAGCACCCTGAGTGATGTGAGTTTCCACCCAGACGACGTGGCCCGCGCCGTCGGATGTGGTGGGGATTCCCGGGAATGGAAATATCGAAGACTGTCCGCTCATAATTTACAATCAGTGGGAGGAATTTTTAGGGATTCGAATCTCCACGCATCAGCGTCGGCGCGCAAGGAAAAGTTTGGCAACGTGGAACTTCCGGCACGTCGTGCTTTCCACAAGGCGCCCGCCATCCTCGTCCGGGCACCGGAGATTCCAGCGCGGAATTCTCATGCTTGTTTCGCGACCGGAAGTGCTGGGGCTTGGGAAACCGCGCCTCGGCCACAGGAAACGATCCCCTCCGGGCTGGGCCGGCCTCCAATTCCACCAAGAACAGCAAGGAACCAGCCTCAACCGGGGTCCACGGAAAACCCCAATTCCCGCAGGCGCTGGAGCTTGTAAACCAAGGCCCTGCGGCTGATCGCCAAAGCCTTGGCCGTCTCCGTGCGATTGTAGCCGTGCTCCTTCAAAACAGACAGAATCGCTTCCCGTTCGACGTCCTCCAATCGAGCCGCGTCCGGCGGGCGCTCCACCCGCGGCTCGATCCGCGGTATCTTCGCCGGCAAATGCTCCGGCAAAATCACCTCGCCGCGCGACAACAAGGCCGCCCGTTCCATCGCATTGCGTAATTCACGAACATTGCCCGGCCACGCGTACTGGTCCAGACACGCCACCGCCCCGGCGGATAACCTGCTCTTGCCCCCCCCCATCCCCGCCAAAAACTTGGAAGCCATCGGAAGCACGTCCTCCCGCCGCTCCCGCAAAGGAGGCACACGCAACTCGACCACATTCAATCGATAGTAAAGATCCTCCCGGAACCGCCCCTCCTTGACCCGAGATTCCAAATCCAAGTTCGTCGCCGCGATCACACGCGCCGCACTCCGCCGATCCACATTGGACCCCACTCTTCGATAATGCCCGTCCTGCGTCACTCGCAGGAGTTTAGACTGCAACGCGGGCGACATCTCGCCGATTTCATCCAGGAAGATGCTCCCCTCGGACGCCAGCTCAAATTGCCCGACCCGATTCTGAATCGCCCCGGTAAATGACCCTTTTTCGTGCCCGAACAACTCGCTTTCCAACAACTGCTCGGGAATCGCGGCGCAGTTCACCTTGATAAAAGGCCGTTCAGCTCTCGCACTCCAATGATGGATCAAGTCCGCCAAAACTTCCTTGCCCGAACCGGATTCCCCCATCAACAAAACCCGGCTGTCCGAACGGGCCACCAGCATCGTGTCCCTCAACAAACCCCTCATGATCGGGCTTTCCGCCACAACCCCCTCAGGCAACGGCATTTGCTCCTCCTGTCGAGGAACGAGCCCCTCCCCCGCTTGCGCAAACTTCCGCACCGCAGCCAACAACTCGTCCAAATCAATGGGCTTCGCCAGATAGTCAATGGCGCCGTCCCGCATCGCCCCCACCGCATCGCGCACGTCAGCGTAACCCGTCACCAGCAAAATGGGCAGGACCGGAAACATCCGGCGCGCTTTCCGCATCGTCTCCAATCCTGAGAGCCCGGGCATGCGCACGTCCGAAATCATCATCGACACCGGCGTGCGCGCCAACGTTTCCAACGCCCGCTCCCCCGAATCCGCCGTCAACGTGGCAAACCCCTGGGATCGCAAAAAGGAATCCAACAGGCTCCTCTGCCCCTCGTCATCGTCCACAATCAAAATCTTTGGCACCGCCACGCCGCGATGGGACCACCCCCCAAGCCTAAAATCAACCCCCGCCCGGAGGCTTGCTTTGAGCGCCCCGAAGCGGGAAAAAGCGTCCATGCCATCCTTCCCCCTTTTCGCTTCCACTTCTCGACGCCGGTTTCTCTACGCCTCCTCCGCCGCAGCCCTCGCCGCGTCCCTGCCTGGTTGGAAACCTCGCGCCTCGGCGCAACCCTCCGGGGCCAATAGCCGCGTCCGCGTCGCCGTCATGGGCCTGAACGGACGTGGCATGGATCACGTGCGCGCGTTTCTCGCCCTCCCCAATGTCGAAATCACCGCGGTCTGTGACGTGGACGAACGCGCCATGACCAAAGCGTCCGCACTCGTGGAAAAGTCCCGCGGCACCGCTCCCGCCGCCATCAAGGACATCCGCCAGTTGGTTGAATCCAAAGCCATCGACGCGCTCTCCATCGCCGCCCCCAATCACTGGCACGCCCCGGCCACACTGCTCGCCTGCGCCGCGGGCAAGCACGTCTACGTCGAGAAACCCTGCTCCCACACTCCCCGCGAGGGCGAACTGATGGTCCGCGCGGCCCGCAAATTCCATCGCAAAGTGCAAATGGGCAACCAACGGCGAAGCTGGACCGGACTGCGCGAAGCCATCGCGGAACTTCACGGCGGCGCCATCGGCAAAGTCACCTTCGCCCGCACCTGGTACAACAACCAGCGGCCCTCCATCGGACGCGGCAAGGCCGTCCCCGTTCCCGCCTGGCTCGACTACGACTTATGGCAGGGCCCGGTCGAGGAACGCCCCTTCCGCGACAACGTGGTTCACTACAATTGGCACTGGTTCTGGCATTGGGGCAATGGCGAACTCGGCAATAACGGCATCCATGCCCTCGATGTCGCCCGCTGGGGCTTGCGCGCCGGCTGCCCCCGCCAGGTCACCTGCGGGGGAGGACGCTACCAATTCGACGACGATCAGGAGACTCCAGATATCTATGTCACCACCTTCGAACTCGAGGGACAGGGTGCAAGCTGGGAAAGCCACAGTCATCACGGTCGCGGATTCGAAGGATCCGGTTTCGGCATCACCTTCTACGGTGATCGCGGCACCTTCGTCATTTCAGGCAACTCGATGAAATTCTACGACCTCAACAACAAACTCACCCGCGAACTGCCCCACCGGGGGAACGACCTCGACCATTATGGCAATTTCGTCGAAGCCATACGGAACGATGTCCCTCTCCATTCCGAAATCGAGGAAGGCGTCCTCAGCACACTCTGGTGTCACCTCGGCAATATCGCTTGGCGTACTCGTCAAACCCTTCAGCTCGACCCCGCCCGCCAGCAGCTCAAAAACAACGACGCGGCCAGAAAACTGTGGGCATCAGGCTACCGCAAAGGCTGGCGCGACCTCGAAAAAATTGCCTAGCGCGCCGGACGTTCGATTTCCCGATCACGCTTCCATCATGGAATGGTTCGTGCTTTATTTCGTCCGAAGTGTGCCCTTCACCTTACTCATCCAACCGAGGTCGTCACGATCCCATACTCGGTGATCTTACGCGGGTGGTCCGAATTCGCTCCCTCATGAACAATCTCTGTCTCCGTTTTGCCGCCCTAGGCTTCCTCGTCGGCAATCTCTGCTTCGCGCGCGCCCAGGTGTTCTTCTCGGAAATCATGTATCACCCCGTCGAGTTGCCCGCTTTCAATTCGGACGGCACCCCGGTCCTCGACCTCTCCCGCGATGTTCATGAGTTCGTCGAACTTCACAACCCGGGGACCTCATCGGTCCCTCTCGCGGGTTGGAAACTGTCGGGCGGGATCGATTTCACCTTCCCACCCGGCTCCAGCATCGCGGGAGGAGGTTACCTTGTGGTCGCCAAAGACAAGTCCCGCCTGGCGAAGATTCCCGCATACTCATTGACCGAATCCAGCCTCCAGGGCCCCTTCACAGGACAGTTGAGCAACGAAGGAGAAACCCTCCGTTTGCGCAACGCCGCCGATCAAGTGATCGACGCCGTCAGTTACGCGTCCCATTTCCCCTGGGCCATCGCCGCGAACTCCATGGGAGCCGACGAAGAATGGACCGGTCTGCGCCACATGGATTACCAGTATCGCGGACGATCGCTCGAACGGGTCAGCTTTGCCCACCCGGGCAACGACCCCGCCAATTGGGTCGCCTCGCCCATCCCCGGCAATCCGAGCCCCGGCAAGCCCAACGCCTTCCGGCGCGATAAACCCTTGCCGATCGTCACCGGGTTAAGCGCCAGCCAAGCCGCCGACCGCCAGAGACTCATCCGCCGGGACCAACCCGCCCTCGTCGAAGCGATCTTCTCAGACCGCTCGGAACTCGGCCCCGTGGAAATCGAATCCTTCGTGGATGACATCAACCTGACCGGAGAAACCGTGTCCACTCTGCCCATGACCGCCGCCGCAGGCAGCCTGGCCTACTCTGCGACCCTGCCGGGGAGAGCGGAACGCAGCGTCGTCCGCTATCGCATCGTAGCTTCGCGCGCGGGCCGCCGCGAGGTGGTCTCCCCTCGTGCGGACGACCCATTTTCCTGGCACGCTTACTTCGTCTCTCCGGCGCGGAGTTCCGCCAAACCCATTTACGATTGCTTCATTTCCACGGCCAGCCTGAATCGTCTCGCGGCCAACATCGCGGGAAATCCCCGCCGTGTCACCTCTCCCGATCCCCCCGGCACACCCCGCGCTTCCTGGAACGCCACTGAACCGGCCATTTTCGTCCACGACGGCGTGGTCCGGGATATTCGCATGCGCCACCACGGCAGCCGCTACAACCGGCGGGCCGATCGAAACTCCTTCAAGTGGCATTTCCCCAGCTACAACCCATTCCTCGGCACCGACGCTATTTTCGAAACCGACAAGGGCAATGACTTCGTCGTCGGCCACAATCTCTTCATCAACGCCGGATTCCCCGTGTCCAAAGTTCGTTACGTCGATCTCTATCTCAACAACAACGCCGTCCTGCAGCGCTTGGAACAGGGCGAGTTCAACGGAGACATGCTCGACGCGTTCCACGCCGAACAGCGCACCCAAAATCCGGGCACGCCGCTGGAAGCTCCCGGCGAAATCTACAAGAGCGTCGGCACCATTCAGTCCAACGGAGAAGGACCCTACGGAGTCGGTGACGGACGCAGACTCTCCAAGGCGCCAACCTGGCCCGACTGGAAAATGTACGAGTGGACTTACAGCCTCCAAAACCACGGATGGAAAGGCTCCACCGACATCAAAAAGCTGCTCGACGGACTTTGGGCCGCGCGCGGTGACACCCACACCTCGCCCAACCCCAATGTTCCGCGGCTGCGCGCGTTCATGCTCGAACACTTCGACATCGACGCCATGCTCAACTACATCGCGGTGGAGAATTGGTGCTGCCCCTGGGACGACACCACCCAAAACCATTTCCTCTGGCGCAAGAGCAACGGCAAGTGGGGGATGCTGCCGTGGGATTGCGACGCGTGGTTCGGACGCGGCGATAATACGCCCGCCACCTCCTCCATCTACATCGGAGAAGTCGGCGACCCGAACAACAATTTCCGCGGACCGAACTTCATCAAGGACAGTTTTATCAAAGCGTTTCGCCAGGAGTACAAAGAACGTCTCTACCTGCTGAACAACACGCTCTTGCATCCCGAAAACATCAGCGCCATGGGCTTCTCCTCGATCCGCTCCTTCGCCAACACCCGGTTCACTTCCGTCAACCAACAGTGCGGTTTCGGAGTCTTTCAACGCCCCAACAAGCCGCTGCCCGTCAGCCCCGCCGCCAACGCGGGCGTGGTGCCCGGAGTCTCCCTCCGCACCAGTTCCTACAGCCACAGCGCCACCCCCGGCCTGAGCCACACGCGAACGCTCTGGGAAATCCGCGCCGCGGCGGGATCCTACCTCGCCCCGGTGTTCAAAAGCACGAGCTCCACCCACTTGATCGAATTGCCCATCCCCTTCGAAGAACTCGAATTCGGCTCCCGCTACTTCTGGCGGGCAACCCACCTCGACGCACAAGGCCGCCCATCCTTGCCCTCCGACGAAAGTTCTTTCATCTTTGGCGGCACTCCCCCAACGAGCACGAACGCGGTCCGTCTCGTCTCCATCGATGCCGGATCCGTCTGGCGTTACCATCAGGGCGGCATCGACCTGGGCACCGCCTGGAAAGCGCCGGGCTTCAACGATTCCACCTGGGCTTCCGGAGCCGCCCTGCTCGCGGTCGAAAGTGCCCCCCTCCCCGAGCCGATCCGCACCACCCTCACCCTCGGCCCCACCACATTCTATTTCCGCAGGACCTTCAACTATTCCGGTCCCGCCCGCAGCACGCTCCGCCTGAATACCGTGCTCGACGACGGTGCCGTGCTCTACCTGAACGGAAAGGAAATTTGGAGAAACCGCGTGAGCGGCTCGGCCCCCGCCTACTCCGCTCTCGCCGACGTGAACGTCGGTGACGCGGTTTATGAAGGCCCTTTTGAAATTCAAGTGGACAACTTGAACTCCGGCGTCAACACCCTGGCCGCCGAAGTCCATCAGTCCGCCGCCGCCAGCAGCGATGTCGTGTTCGGACTGACCCTCGAACATTTGTCGATGTCATCCGCCAGCCAGGGCGAATTGGCCCTCAATGAAGTGCAAGCCAGCCGCGGAACGCCGCGCACCGCCGGCCAGCCGACCTCCGACTTTATCGAAATCGCCAACACCTCCGACCGCACGTTGAGCCTCGACGGATTTGCGCTGACGGACGACGTGCTGAATCCCTCCCGCTTCCGTTTTCCCGCCGGCACACAGATTGCCCCCAAAGGCCGTCTGGTCATTTGGTGTGACAATGAAACGAATGCTCCCGGTCTACACAGCGAATTCGAGCTCAACGATGGAGGTCAAACCGTGCTCCTGCTCGCGCCAAGCCCCACGGGCTTCACCGTCGCGGACAGCGTCCAATTCGGAGCCCAGATTCCCGATCACTCCATCGGACGCGCCGCCCACGGCTCTGGTGAATGGCAGCTCAACGAGCCGACACCCGCCGCCGCCAATCGCCTCGCTCCCACCGCACCGCTCAGCTCCGTCGTCCTCAACGAATGGATGGCCAGCCCGGAATCCGGGGACGATTGGTTCGAACTCCACAACCGCAGCGAGCTCCCCGTCGCCCTGGGCGGTCACTTCCTCACGGGAGATCTGTCCAATCCGGCCCAATCTCCCATCACCGCCCTGACCTTCATCGAGGCTCGAGGGCATCTCTCCTTCACGGCCGACAACAACCCCGACGCCGGCCCCGACCACACGAGTTTCAGACTCTCCGCCAGCGGGGATGTGATCGGACTTTTCTCCTCCAGCGGCGGACGAGTGGATTCCGTCACTTTCGGTCCTCAACGCGCCGGAGTGTCCCAGGGGCGGCTCCCTGATGGCGCCGCCGCCATCGTTTCTTTCCCACTCAGCGCCACGAAAGGCCGTCCCAATTTCCTTCCCCTGAACGACGTGGTCATCAACGAAGTGCTAAGCCATAGCGATCCGCCGTTGGAAGACTCCGTCGAACTTTTCAACGCATCAACCGTTGCCGTCGAGGTCGGTGGATGGTTTCTCAGCGACGATCCTCGAACTCCCAAGAAGTATCGCCTGCCCGCGGGCACGCGGTTGCCTCCCTCCGGATTTCTGGTCCTCTTCGAATCCCAGTTCAATGCCGACACCAACGCCCCGACCAGTTTCGCGCTGAATTCGTCACGGGGAGACCAAATCATTCTCTCCGCAGCGGATGCTTCCGGCAACCTGACCGGGTATCGCGCCGAAGCGGAATTCGGCCCCGCTTTCAACGGCGTATCCTTCGGACGCCTCACGACCTCCACGGGCATCGACTTCACCGCCTTGTCTCAAACAACCTTCGGATCGGAACCAGCCGCGACGCTTGCTGGCTTTCGAACGGGACGTGGCGCTCCCAACGCCGCGCCCCGCCTGAGTCCGGTGCAGATCTCCGAGATCATGTATCACCCGCCCGATGCCGTCTCGGGCACCAACCGCACCGACGACACCGTGCATGAATTCGTCGAACTGAGGAACACATCACCGCTGGAGCAACCACTCTTCGATCCGGCGTACCCTGCCAACACCTGGCGAGTCCGGGGAGGAGTCGAAATGGAACTCCCGCCCGGACTCCGGCTTGCTCCCGGGGGCCACCTCTTGCTCGTCAATTTCAACCCCGCCACAAACGCCGCGGCCCTGGCATCTTTCCAATCCCGCTACGCCGTGCCCGCGAATGTCACCCTCTTGGGCCCCTACCGGGGCAAACTCTCCAACGCGGAAGATCGCGTCGATTTGCTCAAACCCGATGGACCCGCGCTCGCAGGACCCGACGTGGGTTATGTGCCCTTCGTGTTGGTGGACCGCGTGCGCTACGGCGACCAACTCCCCTGGCCCATCGAAGCGGACGGCGGCGGCGCGTCCCTTCAACGCCGGGGCGATCGTCTCTACGGGAACGATGCCGCCAACTGGATGGCCGGCGCTCCTTCACCAGGCCGCGGCGCGCCTCTTTCACAGGGTGTTGTACTCACCGTCAGGCGTCCCTCGCTCAGCGAGAATATCGTGCAAATTCAATACGAAGCACAGGCAGGAAAAACCCATCAACTCGAATATCGGGATGCTTTGGAATCCGGCGTCTGGTCCAAGCTCGGCGATCCTCACAAACCCGCCACGCCGGGCGGGGTCGTTTTCAGAGATAGTCCGCCCGCCTCGCTTAAACACCGCTATTACCGACTGTCCGTGTTCTAACCCGCCTGTTTCACACTCGACAGGGTTTGGAAACGTTCCCCATTGAGTCTCAGCAATGCGGGCCAGATCGAACCGCGCCCGTTCAACGTAATGCCCGAATTCTCAACCGGCGATACTCCATCTGGCCCCGGTCCCCTTCCAGCCCGATGGGGCCCGTCTCAGGCACCTTCATCGCTTCCTCAATCACTTCACCGTTGCAAAGGCAAAACGCCACGCCCCCTTTCACCGTCACTTCAATCTCATTCCACCCCCCCGGACGATAATTCCGGAGCTTCTTGTAGGGGCCGGCCAGCGGATAATCCCGGCACTGCAATTGCCGGCCGCGAATGAAAATACCGCTGTCCGCGTTGGGGGTGGCCCGGAATTCAAGCCGCAGCACGAAGTCCTCGGGAAAATCGCGCGTCGTGTAGAGTTGCTGAATTTTTCGACCCTCGCTGGGTGTGGCCACGACCAACCGCCCTCGAATGGCTCGATACCTTCCATCCCGGCTTTCCGACTTGCCGTCAAACGCCACTGGAGCCTCCACCACGGGCCAAGGCGGCGCGCTCGGATCGCTCGCCTTCCACTTCCGTGCCGACTCTTTATCCGCCTCAGAAGTGACGCGATATCCCCACCCGGTCAAATCCCGTCCGTTAAACAAACTCTCAAAACCGGGTTCAGGTGCAAACTCGTACGTTTCAGTCTCTACCCAACCCAAAGTGGCAAACACCGGACGTAAAGCCGATGCCCACTTCGCGTAGCCCGCCTGGTTCAAGTGCAATAAATCTGGAAACTCCGACGCGGGCGCATCTCCCTGGTCGTCGGCGTACAACGTCCAAGTCTCCACCAAAGTCACCGATTCACGAGCCCGCACCGCTTCGGCGTAAAGCCGGTTCAGCTTCTTGATTTTGTCGGAAGGTCGGGACTTTGCAGCCGAGCTCGGAAACACCTGGCACAACACGACCGGAAGCTTTGGATCTTGGCGTCCAATCTCATCCAGAATCAGCGGCAAATTGCCGGCGATGGTCTCTGGCTCGGCCTTCTCCTCCAAGTCATTCGTCCCGATCAGCAACACCACCCCCCGCGGCTTGAGAGCCAGCACATCCTCGCGCAGCCGCAGCAACACGCCCCGCGAAGTATCGCCACTGATGCCGCGATTGGCCGCTTTCAGCCCGGGCCACCAGCCGGAAAAATCGTCTCCCCAGCCTTGGGTGATGGAATCCCCGAGAAAAACCACCGCACCTGCGTCCCGCTCAACCCGCTCAGCCCATCGAGCGCGACGCTCCACCCATAGCCGTTTGAACCAATCATAACGCCGAATCGGCCCCTGCCCCGCCAATCCTTCGTCACTGGCGGGTAATTGAAACTTCGACGAACTTGCCTCCTGCGCGTGAGAAGAGCCGCCCAAGCGACCCACACCAAGAATGAGCACGGCCAAACCTAAAGAGATCCGCATGGAGTTCATGCGTTCGATTCTCCTCAAATTCAGTCAGCTGACAAGGACAGTCCCGCCTGCCAAAGCCCTCTCCGTGTATCCCGATGTTGTTGGTAGGGCGGGCCTGTCCCAGCCCGCCGCCCACGGGATGCAAAACATCATGCTCCGGCGGCGCGCCGGGACGGACGCGCCCTACCCGCATCACCGGCAACATCGGGATGCACCGAAGCCCTCTCGGAAAAATCCACAGCACAGCCATCCAACTTCGCCTCTGAATCGCAATTCGAAACTCGAAATTCCCAAATCTCCTGCCCCCTCACCCGCCTTTATCCCTTTCCGGCACTCGCACCACCTTTAACCTCAAATTCCTCAGCGCAAACAATTCCTCCGCCACTCCCTTCATCCGCCTCGCTCCCGACTTCCGCTTCGGTCCGAACCGTTCCCTCATCGCTCCGAACATTTCCTCCACATACTCCCGGCTCCCAAAAATCGCTCCGTCACAGAAATACCTAACTCGGCACCTCACATACTCACTCACCTCAAAACAGGACTCGTCCTGGCCATTGCTGCCACCTGCGGCAAAAATCAATTGAGCCGCGCCGTTGATGAAATTACGCTATTCACATCATGAAAATCCGAGAGCTGACCGTCAGCCCCATCGGTAATTCTCGCGGCGTGCGGCTGCGCGTCCGCTGCGCCGGCAAGGAGGCCGATATCGCCTTGGACCAGATTCGTGTTTTGGGCAAATCCCGCTTGATTCGCCGCATCGACCGGCTTTCGACATCCGCCGGCACGGTACTGCGCCGGCTCATCTCGGAAATGTAGGGCGAGGGTTGAAATGATGCCGACGCGCAACGCGCAAGCGGAACTCGTGAACCGGATATCCTCCGCCATTCCGGCGAGAGGGTTCAGGTCTGCGACGGTCCTCTGCTTCGTTTCGCCAGTCCTGTGGGCAGCCAAAAACGCCACGGGGTCGGTGCAGTCTAAGACCTGGCGGCTAATCGTCGCCGTGCTTGGGCTGTTCATCCTCCTGTTCACGCCACACTCCCCCCTCCAGGCCCAACCCGTAGGAACCAACCGCGTCCTCGAACTCGACGGCAAGGGCAGTTATGTCGAACTGCCTCCGAATCTTTTCACCAATTTGACCGAGGGCACTGTGGAGGCCTGGGTGAAGTGGCGAAGCACGTCGAGCTATCAGCGCTTTTTCAGCTTCGGTGAAACTGTGAACGATATGGGGGTCGGCGGGCAGGGATTTGGCGGGCCGTCGGACATCCACTTTTTTGTCAATGTCCAGGGCGACTTGGGCTTGATCGTAGTTCCTGGGCTTCTTCAACTACAGCAATGGAGCCACCTCGCGGCAGTCTCCGGTCCGGAAGGCCTGAAGCTCTATTTGAACGGGACCCTCGTCAGGACCAATGATTACCGCAAAAGCTTCAGTGGCATCTCAGGCAAGCGGAATTATCTCGGCCGTTGGAACGCCCGGTCAGGCGGAGCGGTGGATCCGGTCACCTTCGACGGGCAGATTGACGAGTTTCGAGTTTGGAAGGTTGCGCGAACAGAGGAGCAGATTCGCGACACCATGTTCAGCAGGCTCGCCGGAAACGAAACCGATCTCGTCGGCTTGTGGAACTTCGAAACCGTCGAGAACAGCGTGGTCAAAGATCTCTCGCCCGGCCGACACGACGGCAAGATGCTGGGCAACGCCAAGGTCGTCGTCGAAGAACCTCCAGCCTCCATGCGTTCTGAAGGAAACCAGCGTGTTCTCGAACTCAATGGCAAGGATCGTTACGTAGAACTTCCGCCCAACATGCTTACAAATCTGGATGCGATAACCATCGAAGGATGGTGCCGTTGGCGCAGCTTCCGGGCGAGTTCTCGTTTTTTTGACGTGGAGTTCGGAGAGGGGCGTTTCAGCGTCCACAACAGACAGCTTAGCCATGGGTTGCAATTTGAGGAATACCAGCACGACGGCCGCTTTCGTGCCGCCGTGCTTCCTGCGCTGCTGACCACGAACGAATGGGTACACATCGCAACGGTGCTTTCGAAACAAGTCTCACGGCTCTATCTGAACGGTTCTCTCATCGTCTCGAATCTTCCGCCAGCCGACGACAACTACGGCAGCATCACAAATCGTTCAAATTATCTGGGCCGTTCCGGTGTACGCGAACGTTTCTCGGCTGATGAAGATTTCGACGGCCAAATGAGTGAAGTGCGCGTCTGGCGAGGCGCTCGAACCGAGAGCCAGATTCGTGAAAACATGCACAAGCGGTTGACCGGACGAGAGGAGTCCCTCGCCGCACTTTGGAATTTTGAAGACGGTACGGCGCGGGATGCTTCGACGAACGGATTTCACGGCAAACTCATGGGCAACGCCGCGGTCGTCCAAGCAGAACGCCCGGGTGCGGCGGGCCTCCTCCGCCCGGCGGTGATTTCGGGTCGCGTCACGGATGAATCAGGCAAACCGGCACCCAACACCAAAGTACGTATGGAGCAAAGCGGCGAAGAAGTTGCGAGTTTCGAAGCAAGCGCCGACGGCTCGTTCCGACATGTGCTCCTGCCGAACGGCAGGCCTTACGACATCGAAGCGGTCAGCAACGACAAAGACGCCTGGCGACTCGGCGTGGTCCTTGAAGGAGGCCAGACGGCCACCCTCAATTTTACTCTCCGTCCAGGTCTAAAAATCACGGGCACGGTCTTTGCACTCGTCACCAACACACCGCTCGCGGGAATCGTGGTGCAACTGCTCAGAGTCAACCCCAGCCAGATCGGTTCCGCGTTGGAGACCGACCGCCCGGCGGGCGGCACGTTAAGCGATGACCGGGGCAGATACTCCTTCGCCAACCTTGCTCCCGGTGCCTATCGACTGCGATGCCACGTCCCGGGCGGGTTCGTCGAGGCCACAAACCGGGTCCTGCTTGCTGACGCCGAGGCCGGATCTGTGAAGCCTCCGGAAATCGATTTTCGAATTGCGCCGCTCAAAAAGGGAACTTTTCGCACCTTCGGTTTTCAAGATGGACTGACTAGCCGGCAAGTTCGAAAGCTCTTTGTGGATCCGGAAGGTATTCTTTGGGCAGCAACCTCCGGCGGAGTGGTACGCTATGATGGGCATCACTTTACGACCTTGACGAAATCAGACGGACTGGCTGGCAACTCCGTGACGTCCATCCACTGCGATCCGGATGGGGTGATGTGGTTCGGAACCACGAGCGGCCTTTCGCGTTACAACGCGCAAAGTTCCGGGCCCAAGTTCACCAATTGCACGACCGCGAATGGACTCTTACACAACTCGATTGGTCCCATCGTGCGTGACCTGCACGCCGTGCTCTGGGTCGGCAACGGGTCTTGGGAAAGCGGTGGCCTCTCGCGCTTTGACGGCAACCATTGGACGCACCTGACGGCCACCAATGATTTTCCGATCACGACAGTCCAGGCGATGGCGCACGAATCCGACGGCACTCTTTGGGTCGGCGGATACGGCGCGGGCGGAACATCTTTGGTCCGGATCCGAGACACCAACATCACGAGGTTTTCCAGAAACGACGGATTCGCGGAAAACGCCTGGGTTGCCGCCATTCAAACGGCGGACCATGGCAATTTGTGGATCGGCACAGACATGGGCGCGATGCGCTACAGTGGGGGCAAATTCAGCACGGTGAAAATCCAGAGTGGTCTGGGGGTGGATTCCATCAGCAGCATTCATCGAGATCGCGAAGGCCATTTCTGGTTTGGCGGTGAAAACGGAGTCGCTCGATTCGACGGGACAAGTTTCATCATGTTCACCAAGGACGACGGTCTCGCTGAGTCGAGGGTTGGATCCATCGTGCAAACAGAGGATAGAAGTCTATGGTTCGGTCATCCGTCCGCCGGACTGACACGATACAACCCTCGCGCTTTTCATCTCCTTGGGGAAAGGGAAGGCGTGCTTGGCGGACCGTTCACTCCCGCCCGAATCGTAGAGGACGGCGCACTCTTGGTGGGTGCAACCGACCAGGGCATTTACCGGTTCGATATGAATGGCCGACTTCAAACGAATCATACGGCAGCGAACGGTTGGCGGGGTGGTCCGGTCATGGAAATTGCTGTCGGTCCCGGAAATGTCGCCTGGATCGCTGGCGTGTTCGGCCTAGGCCGACTGGACGGCGACCGCCTGACCTATTTCACGGACACTAACTCGCTTTCGCCACGAGAGTTGCTTGTGACCCCGGAAGGCACTCTCTGGTATTATGCAAACACCCGTTACTTAGACAACACAGTCATCCCACAGCCGAAGCGAGAAAATGAAGGGTAGAGTTGACGCTTGAATTCTGCCACGAGGCAGAAGTGAAAAAGAAAAGCATCAACTCAACCACGAGCAAGTTCACAGTTCTTCATCAGGTTTGCAATCATATCCCGTCGCACGCGGTCAGCGAGGCGGCTCGGGAACAGGGTTCGGAGGATCATTCGCGAACGTTCAGCCACTGGAGCCACTTGGTCAGCCTGATC
>VHDF01000032.1 GCA_016871495.1 Verrucomicrobiota bacterium
TCCAGGCGTCCGTCTGGCGATGATAATAGACGACTTCCTGAACATTGCCTTCGCCACGGTCGATATCCACGCCAAAGGCGGCGTTCCCTTTATTGTTCAGACTGATTTTCCCGTTGATGCCGCCGCCGAACACTCCGCCCGAGGGCACCGCGCGACCGGGACGGGAAAGCACCTTGCCTTTTCCGTCCGCATCGACCATCCAAGCGCCTTCGCCATCTCCGTAATCGGACACCCCGGTGACCGTTCCGGCATTGTTGGCATTCCCCACTTCGACTACCTTCGACAGGGTTTCGCCGGTGGTGCTGAAAGGTTCATTCAGGCGGAAGAGTGACTTGTAAGAGTAGGTTTTGGATGTGAGCGGTGGCGCCGGTGCGGCTGGCCGGGCCAAGATCAAGTGCACCTTGCCATCATCGGTGCCGACCGGGAACCCGAGTTTGCCGTCGGTGGACAAGCCGAAGCCGCTATCGCCACCGATCGCCAGGCCGATGCCCGTCACTTTGCCAATGTTCCGCATATCTTTGCCCACCCGGGCGGCTTCCGTCCAAGTTCCGTCCGGATGCCACAAATAAAGCCCGCGTTCATCGTTTTCAAAAATGGCGACGAACAGGACTGAACCATCTTCCCCAATGCGCACCTCGTTGCGGTAGCTGCTCCCCACCTGTTTGAGCGTGGCGCCGGCTACGGTGTCACCCGGGCCCGCCACGCGGGTCAACTTACCCGAGCGGGTGCGCAGATACGCGCCCCATCCCTCCGCGGTTTTCCCCAGCGTGGCGACGTCGCCCCCAGAATTGGCAATGGGCCCACGCAGTTCGTCAAAGGGAGAAGTCGTCGCTTGCCCTTTCTGATCCGGGGCCGCCGAGCCAAATGCGATCAGTTGCGTGACCACGCCGTCTTTCCATTGATAGGCCCCGTAATTGGCCTCATCGACAATCTGGGCTTCAAACGTGATAATCCTTCCGATTTGACTGACTTGGACCCGGCGGGCATTGGCAATGGTTTTGCCCCCGACGGTATTGCCGGGTTCGAGGATGGGGGTGATGGTCTTGGTGGTCGGGTTGTGCCAATAGACGCCCGAGCCGCCGGTATCGAGGTTGGCCGCAAAAACTACATCCTCCGAGTCGTTAATGGTGGCAAAGCTTAGCGTCGCGGTGATGGTGCCTCCTTTGACCACCGTGCCTTTGCGCGCGATGGACGACCAGGCATCGCTGGAGCGATGGTAGTAAACCACCTCCTGGACATTGCCATCCCCGCGATTGACATCAACGCCGAAGGCAGCGTTCCCGCTGTTGTTGAGGCTGATCTTTCCATTGATTCCTCCGCCAAAGTTCCCGCCGGGCGGCGAGGCTAAGCCGGGGCGAGAGAGGACTTTGCCTTTGCCATCGGCGTCAACCAACCAAGCGCCTTCGCCATTCCCGTAGTCGGAAACACCCGTCACGGTACCCAAAGTATTGACGTTGCCGAGCTCGATCACCTTGCTGAGCGTTTCGCCGGTGCCGCTAAACTCCTCATCGAGTCGAAAGAGTGATCGATAAGAGTAAATCAACGGACCCGTGGGCCTCGCCGCGCCAGCCGAGCGATAGAACTTGGCTGGGCCGGAGATCGGGAGTTCCGCGGGACTGCTCGCCCCCGAGACATCGAGCCAAGGACCGGTCACGCTGTCCGCGGATTGCAGGGTTCCTTCGTAGGTAACGGTGATCCCTTTGGCACTCCGAACCGCGGATATGCTCGACGCCGCGGAAGCGAGCACCGAGGAGATCAGAATCGACAAGGCGAAGCACGCGCCGAGTTTCAGCCGGGTGGTGAGGTGGTGAGGGGTCGAACGAAGGACATTAGGTTTGTTAATCATAAGCATAAAGTGCTATCCTTAATGGACAACGAAGCCAGTCTTCATGAAACGATTGTCTCGCAATTTCTCCCCCAACCAACACTCAAGGCCTGTGCATGAAGCCGTGAATCTTAAAAGCACAAGAGTGCCCTGGACGGCCGGTCCAAGCTATGATACGGGGAAACAAGGAAATTCTCAGAAGGATTATTTTCTGTCAAACTCATTTTCCTTCCTGCCGAACGCCCCCGTGCATCCCGATGTTGTTGGTAGGGCGGGCCTGTCCCAGCCCGCCGCCCACTGGAGGCAAAACATCATGCTCCGGCGGCGCGCCGGGACGGACGCGCCCTACCTGCATCACCGGCAACATCGGGATGCACCGCGAACGCCCGAACGCCCGGAGCCTCCAGAGGTTGTCGGCGACCGGGTTGTCGTGGTCACGCAGACAGCCCTGTCTGCTGTTTCGCAGGCTGCCCCGCCTGCGGGGCGACGAAGGGAACCCGGCGCGTGGAGAGCATGGCAGCTTCAACAGGCAAGGGTGCTGCCAGGAGGAAAGCATCCACCCAGAGCGGGCCATGAAACAGGACGAGATCGCCGCGGCCGATCGGCGCGAGCGGAAGCGCCGTGAACGGCGCGCCCCGACAGCATGCGGATGCACCGAGCCCATGAGGCCCCCTCGCTTTATCCTTGATCGCTCCCGCCACTGAATATCTCATCCCCGGCGTGCAATGCTCCCGCCCCAGTGAGGGCCGCTTCACATTCATGGGGATGACCCCGATTTGTGCCGTGCCCAGGGTCGGGCGCGGTCTCTCCCCCTCATGCCATTGATTTGTCTCGACGGCGGCAACGCCCTTTCCTCGTTCCGAACCGCCGCGCTCCTGCCCCGGCTGCAGAGCATCCAAGCCGCCATCCGGTCGGTGCATGCCCGCTTCATTCACGCGGTCTCCGCGCCGCAAGACTTCCCGTCCTCATCGCGTCGCAAGCTCGCTGAATTGCTCACTTATGGCGATCCCTATGTCGGACCCGTCCAAGGCGTGAAACTGCTCATCGCCCCGCGGCTCGGAACCGTTTCGCCCTGGGCCTCCAAGGCCACCGATATCGCCCACAACTGCGGACTCCCTGTCCGGAGGGTGGAACGGTTGACCGAATTCATCCTGATCCTCGCCGATGCAGAATCCGAACTCGCTCCCTCCGAAAGCGCCGCTTGTGCGGCGTTGTTGCACGATCGGATGACGGAAAGTGTCCTTTCGCATCGTGACGCCATTCCCGCTTTATTCGAATCCAAGCCGGGACGGCCGATGGAGCACGTGGACGTTCTGGTTGGAGGGAAGGCGGCGCTGGAACGGGCCAACGAAACTTTCGGTCTGGCCCTGAGCGACGACGAAATCGAATACCTGGCCAGCGCCTTCCGGGCGTTGCGGAGGAATCCCACCGACGTGGAATTGATGATGTTCGCGCAGGCGAACAGCGAGCATTGCCGCCACAAAATCTTCAACGCGGAGTTTGTCATCGACGGCGAGGCGCAAGAGCAGTCGCTCTTCCAAATGATCCGCCACACCCATCGCCTGGCCCCGCAACACACCGTCGTGGCCTACAGCGACAATGCCGCCGTCATGGAGGGGAAGCTCATCGAACGATGGGAGCCCACCCCGAATCCGCGCGACCGCCGTTACCAATCCTCCCAAGGTCTCGTCCACAATTTGATGAAGGTCGAGACGCACAATCATCCCACCGCCATTTCCCCCTTCCCGGGCGCCGCCACGGGCGCCGGTGGGGAGATTCGCGACGAGGGCGCCACCGGCCGAGGCTCCCGCCCCAAGGCCGGTCTGACCGGCTTCAGCGTTTCGAACCTGCTGTTGCCCGGCACGCAGGAGCCTTGGGAAAAGCGATCCTCGAGCAAACCGGCCCATGTGGCCTCCGCATTGCAAATCATGATCGAGGGGCCGCTGGGAGGCGCGGCGTTCAACAATGAGTTCGGACGGCCCAATCTGGGCGGCTACTTTCGAGTGTATGAACAATGGGTGAACGGCCAGTGCCGCGGCTATCATAAGCCGATCATGATCGCGGGCGGCATCGGATCCATCGCAGCCGATCAAACCACCAAGGTCGCATTCGAACCCGGCGCTCTCCTCGTGCAATTGGGAGGGCCGGGAATGCGCATCGGCATGGGAGGAGGAGCCGCGAGCTCGCTGGCCGCGGGCGCGAACACGGCGGACCTCGACTTCGATTCGGTTCAACGCGGCAATCCCGAAATCCAGCGGCGCGCGCATGAAGTCATCGTGCGATGCGCCGCCCTGGGCTCAAACAATCCCATCCTCTCCATTCACGACGTGGGAGCCGGGGGACTTTCCAACGCGTTCCCGGAACTGGTGCATGGCGCCGACCGGGGCGCGCGTTTCGATTTGCGCCAGGTGCCCCTCGAGGAATCGGGCCTGGCTCCCAAGGAAGTTTGGTGCAATGAAAGCCAGGAACGGTATGTCCTGGCCATCAGGCCCGAGTCGCTGGCCCTTTTCGAGGAGCTGTGCCATCGCGAACGCTGCCCGTTTGCAGTCGTCGGCCGGGCCACCGAAGCCCCCCAGCTCATTCTGGAGGACGGGCCTGAAGGCCTCCGCGCGATCGATCTGCCCATGGAAGTTCTGCTGGGCAAACCGCCCCGGATGCTTCGCCACGCCAGCCGGATCCGACGGACTCCACCGCCCTTCGAACAAGCTTCTCTCGATTGGAAAAACGCCGCGCTGGACGTGCTCCGGCACCCCACCGTCGCGTCCAAACGATTTCTCATCACCATCGGCGACCGCACCGTCGGCGGATTGTCGTCCCGCGACCCCCTGGTTGGCCCTTGGCAGGTGCCCGTCGCAGATTGCGCGGTGACCCTCGCGGACTACGCCGGGTTCCGAGGAGAGGCGATGAGCATGGGAGAACGCACGCCCCTCGCCGCCTTCAACGCGCCGGCCTCAGGCCGCATGGCCGTGGGCGAAGCCCTCACCAATCTCCTGTCCGCTCCGATCGAGCTCGCCCGCGTCAAATTGAGCTGCAATTGGATGGCGGCCTGCGGAGAGGCGGGAGAAGACGCGGACCTCTGCGACACTGTACGGGCCGTCGGACTCGAGCTTTGCCCTGCCCTAGGCATCAGCGTGCCGGTAGGCAAGGACAGCTTGTCGATGCGCACCCGCTGGACGGAAAACGGGGAATCGCGACAGGTCACCGCGCCGGTCAGCCTGATTGTGAGCGCGTTCGCCACGGTTGAAGACGTGCGTCCGGCACTCACCCCTTGGTTGAGTTCCGGAGAAACCGTGCTTATTCTGGTGGACCTCGGTTTTGGCCGTCACCGCCTGGGGGGATCAATCTTGGCCCAGGTCACGAACCAGTTCGGAGGAGAAACCCCGGACCTCGATGATCCGGCGCGCCTGATTGGACTGGTGCGCGCCATCAACTTGCTTCGCGGCGAGGGGCTTTTGCGGGCCTACCATGATCGGAGCGACGGCGGGTTGTGGAGCTGTTTATGCGAAATGGCGTTTGCCTCCCACCGAGGACTCGATATCGATCTCGCTCCGCTCCTGGCCCCTGGCTCATCCATCTCGGAAGAACTCGCGTGGCGGGCACTCTTCTCGGAGGAGTTAGGAGTCGTTTTGCAGGTGGACCGTGGCCACGTTCCGCGAGTGCTTGCAGCGCTGGAACACGAGGGACTGGCTGAGCACTCGCATCAGATCGCCACCCCCAATGAACGGTATGCGGTCAAGGTGTCCCTCGGACCCGCCCGGCTCTGGGAGCAACCACTTCAGGCTTTGCACCAAGTTTGGGACGAGGTGAGCTGGAGAATCGCGCGTCTGCGGGATCATCCCGAGGCGGCGGACTCCGAACACCGGCTGGCCGGCGACCCGGTCGACCCTGGTCTGCACGCACACCTCACCTTTTCCCCGGCTTCTCCTGCGATGGCAAAGCGAGCTTCCGGCGCTCGGCCGCGAGTGGCAATTTTAAGAGAGCAGGGAGTCAACAGCCACTTGGAGATGAGCTATGCCATGTCCCTGGCTGGATTCGAAACGGTGGATGTTCACATGACCGACCTCCAATCCGGCCGTTTCCAGCTCGATGACTTTCGAGGCTTTGTGGCGTGCGGTGGATTTACCTATGGCGACACCCTGGGCGCCGGAGAAGGCTGGGCTCGCTCGATTCTGTTCAATCCGGAGTTATCAGCCCACTTCCAACAATTCTTTGCGCGGTCCGACACCTTTGCCCTGGGGGTTTGCAACGGCTGCCAGATGATGGCCGCTTTGGCTTCGATCATCCCCGGGGCGGAAGCCTGGCCGCGGTTCACCCGCAATCGCAGCGAGCAATTCGAGGCGCGTCTGAGCCTGGTGGAAGTGCTCGACAGCCCTTCGATCTTTTTCCGAGGCATGGCCGGCAGCCGCATCCCCATTGCGGTGTCGCACGGTGAAGGATTTGCCGACTTCTCCCAGCGCGGCGACCCCGACCTCGTCAAACGAGCCCTGCGCTTCGTGGATCACCTCGGCCAACCGACCGAGGTCTATCCCTTGAATCCGAATGGAAGTCTGGCCGGACTCACTTCGGTCACCACACCCGATGGCCGATTCACCGTGCTCATGCCCCACCCGGAGCGGGTCTTCCGCAACATTCAAATGAGCTGGAGCGCTGGGAACCGAAGCGAGCGCAGCCCCTGGATGCGGATGTTCCACAACGCCCGTGAATGGGCCGGATAGAAAAAGTATCTACCCGTGTGCCTCCGCGGTCTTCCCCCGGCATTTTAGTCCCCTACCCGCTGCTTGGCGTAGGACCTATTCTTTTCCGGTCGAAAAAACGTTGGTCTTTCCTTCCACGCTGTTCAACGCCCACCGCGCGAACATCGCGGTGTGCATATCACGGTCCAGCGTCGCCTCCCGGATCAAGTCCTCGGCGGGCTTCGCCTTGACGCCCATGCGCAAGAACGCCGCCATCACCGCGCTGCGATCCCCAGGATCCCGATACCTTTTCCGCAAGAACTCCAGCGTTGCGGGGCTGGAATCCACGCCTCCTAAGGACTGGATCGCTTCGTGGCGCACTTTCAGGATCGGGTCGCGCTCCGCCCAGTCACGCAGATGGGGCGAAACTTCAGCGGCTTGAGGACCCAAGCGTCCAAGGCAGCGGATCCAGAACCAGCGGAGGCGTTCGTCACCAGCCGCCGCCACAAGATTGGTCAAAGCTGCGGCATATTTCTGCTCGGGATCCTGGACCCAGGCAAAGCCGGCGGCCGCGTGAGCATGGCCGGACCGCGGAACCTGCGCGAGCCGACCCATTCCGGTATCGATGTCCGGGCTCAGCCGGAGGAGCACTAAAGGGACACCAGGCCACGCGAAGTTCCAGCGCACGTTGAGATTCGGTGTGTCCCTGCGGCGGCGCAAGACCCAATCGATTTGGACTCAGCTTCCTCAGCATGACCCAGATCCAGCTTGATTGGTGAAATCTCTGTAAAGCGAGTTCCAACTGCCGGGCATCCCGCCGCATCAACTCGGCGAGAGGCTCGACGATGCGATCTCCAAGCCTGAGAAACGCCACGACATTCGTATGGGACTCTGCCTCCGCACGTTCATTCTGACCCGAAAGCGCGGGCATCGTCTCCATCCACTGAAGAAGGGTTCGCCCTCCGTATTTCGGAGGCATGCGCCACCAACTCAAGGCCGCCGCGGCCAATAAGAAGGCCAGCCCAGAGCAGGCCCACAAACGCGGGGATTTGAGAGGGATGCGTTTCATTCCGATGCCGCTGTTGCGGCTCGGCGGCGGCTCTCAATTTCCGCGATCGCCCATCGCGCGTGTTCTTGCACGAGGGGCTCGGGATCCTGGACTGCTTTGGCCAAGGGTGCCAGGGAATCAGCGTTCCCCACATTGCCAAGGGCCACGCAGACGTTGCGGAGCAAACCTCGCCGCTTTGTTCTCCACATCGGTGTCCCGGCAAAACGGCGCTTGAACCCCGCGTCATCCAACTGAAGCCACTCATGCAGCGGCACCGACCGGAGGTCGGGACGCGCCGCGGCATTCATCATTCCAGCTTCTTTCGCGAACCGGTTCCAGGGGCACACTTCGAGGCAATCATCGCAGCCAAAAACTCGCCCCCCGATCGGACGCCGCAAGGATTCTGGAATCGACCCCTTCAGTTCGATCGTCAGGTAACTGATACAACGGCGGGCGTCCATCTCGAAGGGCGCGACCAGCGCGCCGGTCGGGCAGGCGGCAAGGCACCGGGTGCAGGATCCACACCGATTGGTCTCGGGCGGGTCGGGTTCAAACAAAGCCGTGGTCAGAATCTCGGCGAGAAGAAACCAATTGCCCAGCCGCCGCCCGATCAAGTTGGTATGTTTGCCGATGAAGCCGATTCCGGCAGATTGAGCCGCGTCACGTTCCAAAATGGGCCCGGTATCGACATAAGCCAGGCATTGGGTCTCCCCGCCCCCTTGCCGCTCGATAAATCTTGCCAGATCGTCAAGCGGCTGGCGCAGAACCTCGTGATAATCTGCGTGCCAGGCATAGCGTGCCACCTGGCCGCGAGGCTCCGACACCGCTTGCGCCGGAGGCTGCTCGGCATCCCGGAACGTATAAGCGATAGCCAAGACGATGAAGGTGCGAACTCCGGGCAACACCCGCTGAGGGTCGAGGCGTTTCTCCGCGTTGCGTTGAAGATACGCCATTTCGCCGTGACGGCCCGCTTCGAGCCAGCGGGAAAACGCCCCCCCGGATCTTGGAACCTCCGCGGCGGCGAAGCGGCACTCGGAAAAACCCAGTTCGATCGCCTTGCGGCGGACCGCGTCCTTCATGAGGCATGGTGGCGGTTGACCGCGCGAAAATGATTGGCAATGTGCTGCGCCACCTCGCGCAACGACCGTCGCTCCGTGCTCACCAGCACATCCGCGTTGCGGTAGGCCGGAGTCCGGGCTTCCAACAGGGTCCGGATTTTTCGAGCGGGATCCGGATCGTTGAGGAGCGGACGATGATTCTGGTTCTTCACGCGCTCATACAAGGTTTCCGGAGAGGCCCATAAACAAAACACCATCGCGTGCTTCTTCAGACTCTCCAAATTCTCCGGATTGACGATCAATCCACCCCCCGTCGAAATGACGCAACGCTGGAGCCCTTCCAATTCGCGCACCACATCACTTTCCAGCTTGCGGAACGCCGGTTCGCCTTCGGTGGCGAAGATCTCGGAAATGCGTTTACCGGCCTTTTTTTCGATCCAATCGTCGGTATCGACGAACTTGAATTGCAACAAGCTTGCCAGCATGCGCCCGGTCGAGGACTTGCCACAGCCCATGAATCCCACCAACGCCAAGTTTTTGGGTGCTACACCATGACTCACGTCGGGCATCCTAACCCCGCGCAACCTGCGAATCATCCCTTTTCCAACGCAAACTGCGCCGCCCCACCCAAGTTGGAGGAGAATTTGATTCCATTCCTCCCCATTTTTGGGCTAGGGGAACCCGTGCCCCTGCACGCCCAAAAAGCCGAACGCGTCTTTCGCGGCATTCCCGCCTCCCCTGGAATCGCCCGGGGTCTTTCGTTGTTCCTGGCCCACGGAGAGGAATCCGCCGCCCCGCGCTCCATTTCCGAACAGGAAGTGTTGGGTGAACGCCATCGATTCGAGCAGGCGCTGCATCGGACTCGCGAGCAAATTGTCGCCGTGCAACGGCGCGTCGAGGAAACCATGGGCGGCAGCTCCGCGGGGATCTTCGACGCCCACCTGCTTCTCCTCGAGGATCCCACGCTGCTGGGGGAAGTCAACAAGCACATCGAAGGGCGCCGGTTGAACGCGGAAGCCGTGCTCCAGGGGGTGGGCGAACGATACTCCCAGGCGATGGCCTCCGCCGAGGACGAGTACTTGAGCGAACGCGCCCACGATTTGCGCGACGTGGTCTCCCGCATTTTGCGCAACTTGCTCGGCCTGGATCCTGACCTCGCCGGAACCGCCTTGCGCGAGCCGGCCATCGTCATCAGCCACGATCTGGCCCCCTCCACCACGGCGTCGCTCAACAACACCTTGCTCCTCGGCCTGGCCACCGACACGGGAGGAAAAACGTCGCACACCGCAATTCTGGCGCGGTCACTCAAAATTCCGGCCGTGGTCGGATTGAAACATGTTTCGGAGGAGATTCATTCCGGCCTGCAAGTGCTCATCGACGGCTATAACGGTTTGGTCATCGTCAATCCCACGGACCAAACCCTCTTCGAATACGGCCAAGTCGTGCGCAAGCAAGCCAGTCTGCACGAACGACTGGATTCCATCCGGCAATCCGCCGCCGTAACCCTGGACGGCACCCGCGTCACACTCTCGGCGAATATCGAATCCGCGGACAACATTGAGGCGGTCCAGTCCTCCGGCTCGGAGGGGGTCGGTTTGTTTCGCACCGAGTACTTGTTCATCAATCGGGAAAACCTTCCCACGGAGGAGGAGCAATTCGAATCGTACAGCAAGGTCGCCGCCGCCTTGCAGCCCCAGCCGGTGATTGTGCGGACCCTGGACATCGGAGGAGACAAGCTCCTTTCCCATTCGAAGATGTCCCAGGACTTGAACCCCTTTCTGGGCTGGCGTGCCATTCGATTTTGCCTGCAAGAGCGTGACATCTTCAAACAGCAGCTTCGCGCCATCCTGCGAGCCAGCACGTTCGGCAACGTGAAGCTCATGTACCCCATGATCTCGGGTCTGGAAGAATTCCAGCAGGCCAGCGAGATCCTCGAGGAATGCAAGCGGGAGTTGACGGAGCGAGGGCAAACTTTCAACCCCCAACTCGAAGTGGGCGTCATGATCGAAGTGCCCTCCGCGGTCATGATTGCCGATGCGCTGGCCAGGCGCGTCAAATTCTTCAGCCTCGGCACGAACGACTTGATCCAGTACTCACTGGCCGCCGATCGCTTGAATGAACGCATCGCGCACTTGTACGAGCCCACGCATCCCGCCATCCTGCGGTTGATGGCGCATACCATCGGTGCGGCCCACAAGGCCGGCATCTGGGTGGGTGTCTGCGGGGAAATGGCCGGAGATCCCCTGCTCACGCCGCTCTTGCTGGCGCTCGGCGTGGACGAATTGAGCGCCTCACCCTCCTCCGTTCCGAGCGTGAAGTATCTCGTCCGGCGTTTGAAAGCGTCGGATTTCAAGCCTCTCGCCGAATTCGCCTTGAATTGCGAATCCGGCACGGAGATTTTAGCCCGCTCCGAGTCGATGGCTCGGCTGAGCGCGCCCGAATTGTTCCAGAATCAGAAATGACCCTATGAAAGTTGTCGTGCTGGCCGCGGGATATGCGACGCGCTTGTACCCGCTCACGCTGACCCAGCCCAAGCCTTTGCTGCTTGTGGCCGGCAAGCCCATGGTCGAATACGTGATGGACAATCTCGCACCCATCGGAGGCATCGAGAGGCTTTACATCGTCACCAACGCCAAATTCGCTCGGCAATTCGAAAAGTGGGCCGCGACGTACCAGGCAGCTCACAACCTCGAATTCACCATCGTCAACGACGGATCCACCGACGACAGCAACAAACTGGGCGCCATCGGGGACCTGGATTTGGTGTTGCGAAATCAAAGCATCGAGGACGACATCATCGTGGTTGCCGGAGACAACCTCTTCAGCGAGCCCCTGACCGAATTTGGAAAGTATTGCCGCGAGAAAAACGCGCCGGTGCTCGGAGTTTACGACGTGGGCAGCCTTGAGGATGTCAAAAAGTTCAGCTGCATTGAACTCGACGACTCCGGACGCATCTCCAAATTCGAGGAAAAACCCAGACAACCCGGCAGCACCCTGATCGGCATCGCCCTCTACTTTTATCCCAAAGCCTCGCTGCCCCTCATCCGGCAGTATGTCGCCGAAGGCAACAATACCGACCAGCCCGGGCGGCTGATTCAGTGGATGTACCCCCGCACCCCGGTTTATTCCTGGACCGTGCCCGGCACGTGGTACGACATCGGCTCCAAGGAGACCCTTGAGGAAGCCAACCGAATCTTCAGCTGATCACCACCACGCGTTGGTCGGGCTGACACGCGCGCTCATTTGATTCGGACCGTAGTCCTTGGGGAAGCGGAACTGGGCGACATGCCCGTCACCGTACATCAAGTTCCATCCACGCACGCCGCGGTTGTTGTGCCAAACGCTCTTCTCCCTCGAACCGCGGCTCACCGCTCCGTCCCCCGCATCCCGTGAGCCATGCCAGGGCCAGTCGCCCTGAATGATTTTGTTGACCGGGCTGAGCGCGATTTCTCCGGTCTTGATCGGCGTCGCCTCCGGCGACCCTCGGGCCGCTTTGCTATCCGCCGTCGTGTGCTTCACCCCAAACCAATCCACCGACCACATGGGCAGGTAACTATTGCCCCACCCGGCGTAACAGGAAGGCTTCGACTCGTTGGGCCAGTAAGAATCGCCGCGGTCTGAGGGACAATGGAAAGCCTCGGCCGCCGACACATAGAGGTTGAGGGGACGGTTCGTCTCCCCGGCGCGGTCATGCACCACGGGCCGGGTGCGCACGTTGCTGCGGATCAGGCCCCCAACGGTTCCCCAATCCCCATGCGCCGGATAGAAATCGGAATTGTCGTCGGCGTACATGTGGTAGCCCAGATACTGTTGCTTCTGATTGGAAACACATTTCACCGCCTGGGCCTTGATCTTCGATCGGGAGAGCGCGGGCAAAAGCATGCCAGCCAGAATGGCGATGATGGCAATGACAACCAGCAGCTCGATCAACGTAAAACCGGCTCGGGGCTTCATATTCGGGAATGTGGTCCCAAGTGAACACGCCAGCAAGCGCAAAAGGAACGGCCCGCCGCCAGGCGGTGCATCCGCCATGTGTCGGGGCGCGCCGTTCACGGCGCTTCCGCTCGCGCCAACCTGCCGCGGCGATCTCCTCCCGCTCCTTGGCCCGCCCTGGGTGGATGCCTTCGCCCCTGGCAGCACCCCGGCACTGCCGCGCGCATCACCGACAACGAGTGGATGCACGGGCCGCCAGACCCCGTCCACCCATTTTCAGCCGGAGCGCGACGGGGCTGAAAGCCAGTGGCCGCAGACGACTCGATGAAACTCGATGGCTCACATCTGAAACTTCCACCCCCCTCAAGGCTTCCGACCGTTCGATGGAACGCAGCACGAGACCCATCTCAAGCTTTCCGGCGACCCAATCCCCGCACTTCCTCCGCCGTCAGCCTACGCCAAGCGCCTTTCGCCAGACTCCCCAGTTGCACCGGACCGATGGCCACCCGCACCAAGCGCAACACTTCGAATCCGCCCGCCTCCAGCATCCTGCGAATCTGCCGGTTCTTCCCCTCATCCAGCACAATTTCCAGCCAGCAATTCACTCGCCCCTCTCTCCAGTAGGAGGCTCGGACCGCGCGCAAACGCTCGCCTTCAATGACGAGGCCCTCCTCCATGTGCTTCAGTTGCGGCAAGCCCACCTTCCCGCGCACTTGAACATGGTAACGCTTCTCCACCCGCGAATGCGGATGGGCAATACCGTTCGCCCACGCGGTATCGTTCGTCAGCAGCAGCAAGCCTTCGCTGGCCTGGTCCAGCCGGCCCGCCAAACCCAAATGCCCAATCCCCGCGCCGCCCAAAAGCGAAAAAATCGTGTCGCGTCCCTTTTCGTCCTTGGATGTGCAAACATATCCGCGCGGCTTGTTGAGGGCGAAATACTCGAACAAGGCCTTCCGCACCGCTTTCCCATCGAGCCGGATGTCGTGTCCCCCGCCTTGCACCGGATGTTCAGGATCCCTCACCACTCGTCCGTCCAAAGCCACCCGGCCCGCCAGGATGAAGGCCCAAGCCTCGGAACGTGAACAAACACCCCATTTGGAGAGGATCCGGGCCAGTCCGAAGGCGCGTCCACCGTATCGGGCAGGCGGATGCAAGGGGGATAGGAAAGGAAAAGCCCCGGAGCGGAACCGCTCCGGGGCGAGGGTTGGTTAGGGAGGTTTGGATTCCCTACTTCTTCTGCGGAACTTGATCGGCCTTGATCACCTCGATCTTGGCGCCCTTCTTTAATTCCTCCGCCGAGGGCACTTTGATGATGTCGCTGGTGACAGGGGCCGAGGAGGTGATCGGGGCCGGCGGGGTGGGCGGCTTGATCTCCAGCAACTCCATTTCGAAAATCAGGAGTGAACTGGCCGGAATGTTGCCCCGGGGAAATTCTCCGTAGCCCAGATCGGGCGGAACGTAGAGCATCCATTTGGACCCGACGTTCATGTTCATGAGCGCCTCCGTCCATCCTTTGATCACCGCGTGCGTGGAGGTCTCGAAGGGCGCGCCGCGATCGTGCGAACTGTCAAACTTCGAGCCGTCGATGAACGTGCCCGTGTAATGCGCTTTGACCACGTCGTTGGTCTTCGGCTTGGGACCCGTGCCCGCTTTAAGGACTTTGTATTGGAGTCCGCTCGGGAAAGTTTTAACCCCTTCCTTGGCCTTGTTCTCGAGGAGAAACTGATCGGAAATCTGCTTGTTCTTGGCGGATTCAACCCGGCGCTTTTCCTCGGATTTCGCACGTGCCTCGCGTTGGAAATCCATTTGGGTTTGGCGCATGTCCGCCTCACTCATCGCCGTCGGCTTGCCTTCCAGCACATCCTTCACCGCGCGACGGAAGACCTCGAAATCGAGATCCACGTCTTGTTGTTTGAGAAACTTGCCATAGCTTGCGCCAAGACTGTAACTCACCTTCGACTTTTGATCGTTCAAAGCGGGTTTGTCCGCGCTCTCGGCGGCGAAGCCTAAAGTAGTCCAGGCCGCCATCGCCGTCATTGCCATCCATCGTGTGTTCATAATCATTCGTGCCTGCGCGAGTCGGAGCCCGCGTGGGCCCCGTTCTTTCGCGAAACGTCGGTTTTTACCAGCAAGGTTCCGGGAAGTCGAGCCCTTCAAATGTCCTTGAAGGCCTGCTCCAAGTCGTCCTTCCCCTCCGCCGCCACCGGTTTGATCTTGCCCGTCAACTGGACTCGAAGATAACGGGCCGCCTCACCCGCTGAATTGATGGACTTGGGCAAGGTCGCTCCGGCCGCGTTGGGATGTCCCCCGCCCTGCACCGCCACCGCCGCCGCCAATGCTTGCCCTCCGCGGCTGCGGAAGCTGGCCAGCATCGTCCCGTTGCCCTTCCGGAATAATGTCACCAGGACCGGATAAGGATTGGAGGGGTCCTTGAGCATTCGATGGACGATCAGATTGGGATTCCCCACCGTCGTGGGAACCCAAGCCACACCGGGACCCAAGCTCTCGATCTTGCCCCGGCTCCACTCGTAACCGAGCGGGTCTTCGACCCGTCGCTTCACCTCCATCACTTCGAGCAAAGGGTGATGCAACAGCCTCTCCGGCTCACCCTCGATCAATTGGAACACGTTCCAGAATCCGTAAATCTTGACGAGGTGGGCGTAATCACACGCCAGATCGAATTCGGGATCAGCATCCAAAAAAAGGTCCGAAACATTGTTCAAATGCACCAGCCGTGCCAGCACTTCCGACCCCAGCCCCTCCTCCAGGCAAAGTTCGTAACTTAACAATCCGGAAGACTTGGCCGCGTCATGAACTAGCTTGGCGTGGAGAGGCGCACATTCCGGCGGATGATGGTCCACCACCATCCAATGGGGCCGGTCGAGACGCTTCTCAAACGCCAGGTCCGTAATCCAAGACACCTTTTCGCCGGGATTCCGGGACTTCCAATAATTATTGTGGAAGGCCTCGATGCGAGGTGCCAAACCGAACCGCTTCTTGGCCAGGCGGCGGAGCAGCAAGGCCGAAAGCAATCCGTCAAGATCCCCTTCGTGGGTGCAAATGATTTCAGGCGCGATCACCGTCATGGGGTCAGAGAGAAACCCCAAATCGCCCCCGAGTCACTTGAAAAGCAACCGCCGCGTCCGCCCGGACCTCACCCGAACCGGCCCGGAGCAATTGGTCCAACCCAGCTCGCGCCGCAAGTCCGGAATCCAACTTCCCCTCACCTTCACCCTCCCCGTTACTCCAAGCCACCATGGGGATGAAGGGATGATGATCATAGACGGGTCCTCCCGACACCACCGCCAGGACTTCAACTCCAGTTGCTGCCAAAGCTGACCACGCTTCAACCAAGTCATCCGTGGGAGTATCCATCCAGTGCATGCCGGCAGTCTTGAACCTCTCTCCACAGGCCAGCGTTGGACCTTTCCGGATCGATTCCCCGTCCTGGACCGTTCCCAGCCACTCAGGTTGTCCGGCTCCTTCTCCCGGAGCCACGACCACGGTGCCACCGAGACTCAGCCAGGTCTTGGCAATCAACGACAGTTTTCGACCCATCGCTTCCGGCAACGATTCCGTCCAGGCAATGCCCAGGGCTGGCCCATAAGGTTCAGAGGTTGTGGCGATTCCGGATTTCCCTGCCCGTTGGAGAAACCACGCCTTCGATTTGGCTACCGTGGCGTCGATCCCCCCATCCAATTGAATGCTGGACCAGCCGAATTGATTCAAATCCGCCCCGTCATTTCCAATCCACAGACGGAACGCGTCGTTATGGGTCTTCTCACATCCATGTTCCATCAGCAACCCCGCTCCCACCCGCGGATGCCGGAGATGTCCGCTCATGACGCGCATCAAGATCTCTTCGGAGTCGCCTCCGGAATTGCCGCATCCCTCGGTATGAGGAAGGGCGGCAAAAGCCGCGAATGCTTTGGATCCAGATCCGTCCTGACTCAACTGCTCGGCTACCCTGGAGGCGATCTGGCCCGCACACAGGCTGGTGGGCAACACCAACCCCACACTGCGCCGGCGTGATTTGATGGACTCCAACCCGCGAATGGTGTCTGGCGAGGCAAGCCATTCCACCAGCATGGGCGGCAAAGGCTCGGAATCCACCCTGAGCGGCAGCGACTTCCTTTCCGAGGTCGCCATTTTGGCGGACGTCGCCGAAGTTTGCCTCCACTCCCGCCACAATTGCAGCTGCGAGTGCCCCGCCCTTTCGCCCACTGTCCTTTCGCCCGAGGCGACCCGCACCGTCAGGCCAAAGGCTTCCTGTCCGAGATTCTCCATCGATTCCCCGTCGAGATACCGACCCGCGTTGAAGTCCATGTCCCGGGACAACATCTCGAACCGGCCCGTGTTCGTCATGACCTTGATCGTCGGAACGAATGGAAAATTCGTGATCGAGCCATTGCCGGTGGCGAAGAGAATCAAATTACACCCCGACGCGACCTGCCCCGCGATGCTCTCCAAGTCATTCCCCGGGCTGTCCATGAAGTAATACCCGGGACCCGGCATTGGTTCAGCATAGTCGATCACTCCGTCGAGCCGGACTTCGGGATCCTTTTTGCGAGCTGCTCCGATGGACTTAATGGAGATATTGTACAAGCCCCGATACATGTTCCCGCCGCTGGGGTTCCCTTCGGCGCTATGGCCATGCCAGCCCGCCCATTCCTGAAAGCGCCGCTGCGTTTCGAGGAACTTGAGCGCCACAGCCTCGCTCTTCACGCGAGCCAGAACATAGGGCTCGGCACCGATCAACTCGCTGGTCTCGGCGAGGTTGGCGGCACCTCCGTACCGCACCAACTCCTTGGACACCCAGCCCACTAAAGGATTGCCGGAAACTCCGGAAAAAGCGTCCGATCCGCCGCATTGCAGCCCCGCCCGCAAGAATTCCAACGGCACTTCGGTTCGAGCCATCCCCTTGGCCCAATCGAGCCAGCCTGTGATCAGCTTCGCCCCTGCCTGGCGGCAACGGTCCCAACCGTCGCGCAAACTCAGGCAGACGAGGGCCGGCAGGTTTTCGCCAGGCCATCGCTGCCGCAACCCTTCCCGCAATAGCGCATTGTTCAACCCTTCTCCCCCCTCGTCGATGGCCAGCACGGCCGATAAATTGGGATGTCCAGCAAGACCCGCCAGGGTCCGGGCGGACAACTCCAAATTGTGCGGGCGTCCCGAACCTCCTCCCTCGGTGTGGCAAAGCGCCACCACTCCATCGAAGTTGGACATCCCCCCGGGAGCTTCGCGAAACATGGCCGCCAACGTCCGGGCCATGCTTGACGCGCGCGACGAGACTCCCAACACGGCAATGAAATTTCGCGTCCCCGCTCCACGGAGGCCGCCTCGCCAAAAACCTTTGAACGATCCCGCACTCGTATGCCTGGCCACTTGTTCCACACAAGCCACCCCGCCGCGCGCCGGATCGAAATCGATGCGGGCATCCACGAAATTCGGACGTTCGGGCAGGGAGAAGTCCGGACGCCTTCCCGCCAGCGCCTTCAAGATCGCCGCGTTGCAGGCGTACTCGCCCGGAATGAGCGCCTCCACGGCCCGGCCAAAGGGCAACCCCCACGAAGTCAAACTCTCGCCTTGGGCAACCGGTCGAATCGCGAAACGATGACCTTCGAGAATCGTGAACGGCAGTCGAGCCTGCCCCGTCGGCAACGCGATCGCAGCACCCGCCTCAAGCCGCTTGACCGCGATGGCAACGTTGTCGGTCTCCGCGGGCAATCTCGCGGCCGCCAGAAAATCAAGGGGTGAATTCATGAATGGATCCAGCATTGATGGCGTGAACTCAATCGTTCACTTTCCCCAACTCAGTCGAGTCTGAACCATGCGGGCTCAGGGCCGAATTCAAAACGCGCCGGGCTTTGAGCGCAAGAAACGGCGGCAAATAACTGCTCCGATGTTCGAAGGATCCTTTGGGAAAATCCGGATGGCCGCGACGAGGCTCCACCGCGGCTTCGATCACCATCCCCGCCCGGCAAATGCCACCCAGAATGTCCTGCAACCGGTGCAGGAACTCGGAGGTTCCCGCCTCGCGATGCAAAGCTTCCGGCCCTTCGGCAGGCAGCGGCATCCCCGCCACCGAGTGCGTTTTCACGACGTATCCTCCCGCGCGTTCATCCCAGGCCGATCCCGCCTGCAAACATGAGGGCTGCTTGTGCTGGCTCAAATACAGTCCTCCCGCCTTCAAAACCCGTGCCACCTCGGCGAAAAGTCGGTCCAACTTGGGCAAGTAACAACTGCTGACAGGCTGAAAAACGGCATCGAAGGAACCGTTCTCAAAGCAGGAAAGGTCATCCATCGAACCCTCGAATACCCGGAGCGAGAGATTCCGCCGCGCAGACACTTGACGGTCCAATGCGAGCATCTCCGGGCTTAAATCAAGCACTGTCACATCAGCTTGCGCCGCCGCCAACAATGGACCGTGCCGCCCGCCCCCGGCTGCCAAGCAAAGAATCTTCATCCCCCGCACATCCGGCCCGAGCCATCCACGGGGACAAGCGGTTCGAAGCGGATCTTGGAAGTCCGACTCCGAGGCGGTATCCACATAGGGCGCACGGATGCGGGCGCGGAAGTCCCAAGCCCGCCGGTTGTGATCCAATGCCTCCGCGCGATGCAAGAGTCAGTTCGGCGACCCGCCGCTTACCCCAAATAAGGAAGCTGACCGGTGCTGTCGCCCAAACGCGGAGCCGCCGCTCCCATCCCCTCCATCATGTTCAAGAAGAGGTTGTTCAACGGTGTGTTGGGTGAATAACGAACATGGCGCCCGGGTTGGAAGACTCCGCCGCCCTTGCCCGCGAGCACGATGGGAAGATCGTCGTGGTTATGCCGGTTGCCGTCGCCAATGCCACTCCCGTAAACCACCATGCACTGATCAAGCAATGTTCCGGTCCCTTCCTTAACCCCTTTCAACCGATCCATGAAATAAGCGAACTGCTCCATGTGAAATCGGTTGATCCTGGCGATCTGCTTCTTCTTTTCAGGACTGTTGCCGTGGTGCGAAAGATCATGATGCCCATCGGATACCCCAATGAAAGGATAAGGACGATTGCTGCCGTCATGCGCCACCACAAACGTCGAAACCCGGGTGGTATCCGTCTGAAACGCCAGCACCATCAAATCATACATCAGCCGGATGTGCTTCTCGTACTCGCGGGGAATGCCGATCGGACGCTCTTGATCCGGCAACGCCTGAACCGCCATCTCCGCCTTTTCGATGCGTTGCTCGAGCTCGCGCACCGCCGTCAAATACTCGTCCAGTTTGCGGCGGTCGGTTATGCCCAAGTTGGACTGAAGCCGGCGTGCGTCCTCCATCACGTAGTCGAGAATGCTCTGGTGATAGATCTTGCGCCGGGCACGAGCCTCCTTCGACTCGTTCTTGGCTGGTCCGCTGAAGAGGCGTTCGAACACCAATCTCGGATCTGTTTCCGGAGGCATCGGCGTGGAATCGTTGCGCCAAGAAACATTGAAAGAGTAAGCACAGCTGTACCCGGAATCGCAATTGCCCGAAAGCTGCGCTCGATCGCAACCCAATTCCAGCGAAGCAAAACGCGTCTTGTTGCCGATCTTCTGGGCCACCACCTGATCGACGGAAATTCCCACCCTGATGTCGGCGCCTTGGGTCTTGCGCGCCTGGCATCCCGTGAGAAAGGACGCCGAGGCCCGCGCGTGATCGCCCGCCCCATCGCCATTCGCCCGCGCCTTGTCCTGGGTCAGCCCGGTCAAGACCATCAAGTCCTCCTGGTGCGGCTTCAAAGGATCAAGAATATAGGGAAGCTCAAACTTTGCCCCCTCCGACGCCGGGGTCCAATCATCCATGTTCGCGCCATTGGGGACATAGACGAACGCCATTCGCCGTGGTGCCGAAGAAACCGCTGGCGCCGCCGCGCCCGCGGCCCGACCCAGGGGAACCATGGCATCCAACAAAGGAAGCGCCATTGCTGTGCCTGCGCCCCTCAAAAAAGTCCGCCGCGGAAGTTGCCAGGTTTTCGTCATAAATGATGGGTCAGCTAGTTAGATTAAAAACTAGCAGAAGGAGAGCCAAAAACAAGGCCGAAAACCAAGATTCCACGCTTCCCGGTACATCCCGATGTTGCCGGTGATGCAGGTAGGGCGCGTCCGTCCCGGCGCGCCGCCGGAGCATGATGTTTTGCCTCCAGTGGGCGGCGGGCTGGGACAGGCCCGCCCTACCAACAACATCGGGATGCACCGCACGCTTCCATTCGCATGAAACCTGCGCCGCCTGAAGCGCGCTTGCCGCCTGCCCGCACGGCCGCGCCGTCACGGCTCGATCTTCAAAAGGCGATGATTGGTGCTGTCGGCGATGTAGAGCGTGCCGTCGCGACGGACGTGGACGCCGTGCGGTTGATTCAACTCCGCGGCTTCCGGTGGGCCGCTGAGTCCGTTCGCGCCCTTGCGACCGTTGCCCGCGACCCGAACAATCCTGCCCTCTCGAGGAAGGTATTTCCGGATCAGGTGATTCTCGGCGTCGGCGATGATGACATTGCCGTCGAGATCGAAACAGAGGTGCTTCGGGCCGTTCAGCGTGGCCTTCCGGGCGTCGCCGCCGTCTCCACTGGCGCCTTTTTCCCCGGTCCCCACAACCGTGCGAATCCGGCCTTCGCGACTGACCACGCGCAACGCGTTCCCGCCGCGTTCAAGCACGTACAGGTCGCCATTCGCCGCGGCGATCACGGCACGCGGGTCGACGAGCGGCGCGTTTACGGCGACAGCCCCGTCTTCGGGCACCCCCCGCTGGCCGTTGCCGGCGACCGTGCGGACAAGTCGCGTTTTCAGATCGACGGCGCGAATGCGGAGATTGTCGAGGTCCGCGAGATACATCTGCCCGCCCGACGGATCGAGTGAAACGCAGTAGACGTTGCCAAATCTCGCCTGCGTCGCGGGACCGCCGTCACCGCTGAAGCCGCGCTCTCCCGTGCCGGCAATCGTCGAGACTCGTTGCGTCCGGGCATTGATTCTGCGGACGCGGTTGTTCCACGTGTCCGAAACGAGAATGTCGCCGTTGGGTGCGACGGCCAGATTGTGCAGGCCGTTGAACTGCGCCTCGATCGCCGGACCGCCGTCGCCCGCATCCCCTTTGGTCCCGACCCCGGCGACGGTGGCGAGACGACCCTTTCCGTCCACGCGACCCACGCGATGGCCGTTGAGTTCGACGAAATAGAGGTTGCCGGCGCGATCGAAGCCGACGCCGAACGGAGTGTCGAGTCTGGCCTCGGTCGCCGCGATCCCGGTGGCCGGGCCGGTGCCGCCACCGGCGACGAGCACCAGCCTGGCAGCGTGGGAATCGAGAGGCGGGCTCAGGGTGGACAGGCATGCTGCGACCAGCGGGAGTGTCAACAAACGCGTTGGATTCTTCATGAGGTCCTTTCGATGGCGGCCGAAGTGCGGATGACGGTGCGGGTGGCTGGGATGGGGCTCGAAAATGTCGGCCAAGCCGGGATCACGAGAGGCGTAGGGCGGCCGGCGAATGTTGATCTCCCTTCTGAGCTGGAGTTCGCGCACAGGTTGGCCCGTAGTTTCGTTGCTCGTCGGTCAGAGCCCCACGGTGGGGGACCCTCCCTCCTCTCGCCTCGCCACAGGCCAAACTGAGCGCAACAAAACACCAGCCATTTGTGAGACACTACACTAGGTTCTGCGTCTGCTCGATGATCTTGGCTCGAAGTTCAAATGGAAACTCAGAGCCGGAAATAAACCACCGACCATTTCACGAGACAGGCATCAGTGGGCGGAAATGGCATCCAACTCGCCGCACAGGGCGAAGGCCTTCACCGCCTGTGCCTTGGCGATGTAGGTGATGTAGTGATAATTTCCCCGGTAAAGCGAGTGCATCCACCAACGCCCGCTCTCGCGCTGCTCCCGCCGCAGCCAGGTGAGGCCGCGCTGGATGCGTGGGTCGGCGGTGGGCACGTTGCTCTGCCGCAGGAGGACGACGGCGAGCGCGGTCATATAGGCGTCGCTCTCCGGGTTCTGGGCGTCAGGCAGCCCATTGATGAGATCCACCACGGTCTTGCTCATCTCGAAGTGCCAGTCGTTGACCGCAGACATGTCGCGGATGCTCCAGCCACCGTCGGCGTGTTGCTTGGCGGAGAGCAACGCCAACGCGGCGTCACGCTCCTTCGCCGGAACCAGTTCCGGCAGGTAGTGCGCGAGTTGGAGTTTTAGGATGCGGTCGAAATCGTTCTTCGGCGCGCCGGTGCGGAGGTATTCCTTCAGCTTGGCCACGCGGCCCATCAAGGTCTCGTCCTTCAGGCCCGCGAGCCAGCCCGGCGCGGCAGTCATGGCACGCGCGGCTTGCAATGACAACTCGAAGTCCGTGGTGATGTGCGGAATCTCCACTTCGCCGTGGCTCACGAACGCGCCGTTCTCCGACTGGTGCTCGAACAAGTCGCGCATCGAGCGTTCGGTCGGCTCGGAGAGTTTGCCCGTGATGTGCCGGTCCCATTCGGCCAGCCCAAGGCTGCGCCATACGCTGTAGAACGTGCTCGGGTAATGCTTGTGACCGCGGGTCTCCGTCTCCTTCGCCGGCTTGACCTCCTTCGGCACCGAGCCGACAAAGTCGTGGTGAACTTCCGCGCTGGCGGGACCGAATTGCTTCGTCCACGCGGTGCGCTCGGTCAAGTAGGGGCCGGTGGTGTGGCAGTTCACACAGGATTTCTCGCGGACCCACGTCAATGCGCCCTGTTCGAGATACTTCGCGGCCAACTTCAGCGACGCAGGCCCGAACTGCTTCGCGCGCGGCTCGTCGGCAGTGGGAATTGCCGGAGCCGGCGCCTCCTTCGATTCAGAGCACCATGGAACTCGTCTCGCTGCCGACCGCGCCCACTGAAGGAGGGTTGTATTCCAGACTTTGGAAAGGCCTGCGTTGCAAATCAAATACTTACGCATCCCAAACCATGCCAGTTGCGAAAGACAGGTTAACTCCCTTGCGTGGCTCCCCCGAGTTCTCTAATTCTTTCCGGGCTCCAGCCGTGGAGAGTATTCCGCCTAGGGTCCATGTCCTCGATGAGTTCGAAAACCCTGGTCATCGTGCCCACCTACAACGAGCGGGAAAATCTGCCCGCGCTGGCCGACCGCCTTCTCAAGCTGCCCATCCCGGTCGATCTGCTCGTGGTGGACGACAATTCGCCGGACGGCACGGGTCGGCTGGCGGACGAACTGGCGGCCCAACACCCAAGCATCCACGTGCTCCATCGCTCGGAAAAGAATGGACTCGGTCGGGCCTATATCGCCGGTTTCCAATGGGCCTTGGCGCGCGATTACGAATTCATTATGGAGATGGACGGGGATTTCTCCCATGACCCGGCCGAGATTCCGAACTTTGTTCGAGCTGCGGAGCATGCCGATCTGGTCCTGGGTTCGCGTTACACCAACGGCATTCGTGTCATCAACTGGCCACTTCAACGCCTGATGTTGAGCATGGGGGCGGCGCTCTACGTGAAACTGGTCACGGGTATGCCGGTGAACGATCCCACCGGCGGATTCAAATGCTTCCGTCGCCGGGCGCTCCAATCCATCGATCTCAACGCGGTCCGCAGCAACGGATACAGTTTTCAAATCGAAATGACGCATAAAATCTGGCGGCAAGGCATGCGCATCGGGGAAGTGCCGATCGTGTTCACCGACCGATTCCAGGGCAGTTCCAAAATGTCCCGGAAAATTGTCTATGAGGCCATCTGGATCACGTGGAGCTTGTGGTTCCAAAACGGACTGAGGCGATCCCCCAGGCCGGGCGGAGCGGGACCCGTTTGAAACGGAGCGGGACGTGGTCGCCCGGGTCACACTCGAAATCGCGGTGGGGCAGGAATTCGATTACCTGATCCCCGCCGAACTCCTGAACCAGGTCTTCGTCGGATCCCGGGTCAAGGTTCCTTTCGGCCGCCGCGAAGTCATGGGGTGTGTCACCGGGCTCAGCGAAACTTCCACCCATCGAAACCTCCGCTCCCTCTCCGGGGTGGTGGGCAAGCAGTCCCTGGTCACGTCCAAAGTCCTGGCCCTGACGCGCTGGATCGCCGGTTACTATTGCTGCCCGCCGGAAATCGCGTTGAAAAGCGTGCTACCCGAGGTTGTCCGCCGGGAGAAAGAAGGCTGGCGGGAGCAACTCTTTGTCCGCGTGGTTCCCGGCGCCGGCGCTTTGCCGAAGCTCACCTCACGGCAGCGGGAGGTTTGGAACATCCTGGAGGAAGAGCGAGAAATCCTGCTGCAATCGCTCCTAGCCAAAGCGGGCACCACGGCCGAAACCGTCCGGCGATTGGAAAACCGGGGATTGGTCTCGATCGGCCCGGCCAGGGTCGAGCGGGATCCCTACGCCCACGAGGAAATCCTCCCCTCGAGTCCCTTGCAACTCAACGCCGAGCAGGCATCCGCGCTGGAGCAAATCCGCACGGCTTTGGACTCCCCCAAGCAAGGGGCGGAGAAAGCGGTTTTTCTATTGCATGGCGTGACGGGCAGTGGAAAAACCGAAGTGTACTTGCAGGCCATCGCCCACGCGCTCGATCAAGGCCGTGGTGCCATTGTCCTCGTGCCGGAGATATCGCTGACCCCCCAAACGGTCGAACGGTTCAAGGCGAGATTCAGCACCGGTCCCAAGGCGACGCTCGTGGCGGTGCTCCACAGCCACTTGTCGGCAGGAGAACGCCACGACGAATGGCACAAAATCCGGCAGGGACGCGCGCGCATCGCCATCGGCGCACGTTCCGCCCTGTTCGCCCCGGTGGATCCCCTGGGATTGATCATCGTCGATGAGGAACACGAGCCTTCCTACAAACAGGAAGAGGCCCCGCGCTATCACGCGCGGGACGTCGCGGTGGTGCGCGGCGCCATGGAAGGCGCGGCGGTCGTCCTTGGCTCGGCCACCCCTTCCCTCGAGAGCTACTACAACGCGAAGCACGGCAAATACCGGCTCCTGGAACTGAAAGCCCGCGTGGACCATCAGCGGCTGCCCGTGGTGCGGATCATCGACATGCGGGCCGAGTCGCGGAAACAAAAAGGTCCGCCGGTTTTTTCGCAACTCCTTCACGAAGCCATCTTGCAACGGCTCGAGCGCCGCGAGCAGGTGATGCTGTTCCTGAACCGGCGCGGCTTTTCAACCTCATTGCAGTGCCCGAAATGCGGCTACGTGGCGGGGTGCCCCAATTGCAGCGTGACCCTCACTTATCACCGGAAACGGCAGGTGATCGCATGCCACATCTGCGGCTTCCAAGCGCCCGCCCCGGCAGAGTGTCCCGAATCGGGATGCCGGAATCCGGCCATCCGTTACAGCGGGTTGGGGACGGAAAAAGTGGAGGACGCCCTCGCGCGAACTTATCCAAAGGCGCGAGTGCGGCGCATGGATTCCGACGTGCTGCAGCGGAAGGAAGATTACCGGACGATTCTCGGGGACTTCCGGACGGGCAAGATCGACATTCTCGTGGGCACCCAAATGATCGCGAAGGGACTGCATTTCCCAAATGTGACCCTGGTGGGGATCATTCACGCGGACCTCAGCCTGCATCAGCCGGATTTTCGGGCCGGGGAAAGGACCTTTCAGCTCCTGACACAAGTGGCAGGACGGGCGGGACGCGGCGACATCGAAGGGGAGGTTTTGGTGCAGGCGTTCACGCCATTTCATCCGGCGATCCAGTACGCGCGCCGCCATGACTTTCTCAGTTTCTACGAACAAGAGACGGAGTTTCGAGAACAGCTGTCCTACCCCCCCTCGGCGCGGGTGGCGCTGTTGATCCTGAAAGGCCGGAATGAAGAAAAAGTAAAATTCTGCTCGGAACACTTGCGAAAGGAGATCGAGGGCCGGACGGGCGCCATCAGGGACTTGATCTTGGCGGGCCCCTCCCCGGCCCCGCTGATGCGCGCCGAAACATTCTATCGTTACCATCTCATGCTGCGCACCCGCCAGATGCTCAAACTCAGCGGGATCTTGGGCACGCTGAGGTCGGAGTGGAATCCACCGGACGACGTCCAATGGACGATTGATATCGATCCGGTGAATCTATCCTGAGTTTCCCGTCCATCGGGGCGGGTGGAATCAAGAGTTCAGCGCTGATACACCGGCCCGTTGAAGATGGGGTTCGGGTAAGGATCGACGTTGATGTATTGCCACGAGGTCACCCACTTGACGAGATGGGCGCTCCCCCCGAACAGGCCGGCCACCGCGCCCCCGGGCAATCCTTTGAGGGTGCTCTGAGCGTTCGGATTGGGAAGCTGGTACCAAGCGGCCACACCCGCGTGCCGAATGGAAATACCGTTGCCCGTGTTGCCCGGCGGGGGAACGTTGCTCGCGTCGTTGAAGTTGAAGGCATCCAACTCATTCTGTTCCCACATTTGCCAGTCGGTCCCGAGAAAATCGCTGGTCTTGTATGTCCTTCCATCCGGAGAAACGGAAGGTTTTCCAATATTATTGTATCCGCCGATGGTTCCATTCCAGCAATAGGACGTCAGCTTGACGGGACGTCCAAGCCAAAGGGTTTTCAGTTTTCCCGTGCCCCGGGTCGCGACATCTTTCGGACACCAAGCCACCTTGTGATCGCTGAGGAATGGACCCAGCTGGCTGATCTTGAAAAACGACACTTGATTGCTGAACTGGCTGGAATTGACGTCGCGCCCGGCGGCGGAGACGACGGCGGAAGGTCCGCCAGGGATGCGCCCGTTGTTGCGAGTGGCGTAAATCCACCCGTCGGGTCCGCTTAAATCCCCTCCCCAGGTCGGGTGCGCCAAGTAATCGGCATTGTCCGTGGCGTAGAGCTGGCTGGCGAGGAGCACCTGCCGGACGTTGTTCAAATCGAGCGTCATTTGGGCCCGATCTTTGGCGCGGCTGAGGGCGGGAAGCAGCATGCCCGCCAGAATCGCGATGATGGCGATGACCACGAGCAGTTCGATCAGGGTGAATGCGCGAACCACGGACAGGGCGGAAAATCGGGTCTTCATGGGGTTAATTGATCAAAGGACGAGGCTCGAAAACCTTCAAGCAGATTCCTTCGACGTCGACGCATCCGCCGGTTGCTGGAACGTTCCGCTCACGGCGCTTTCATTGGACACAGCCGCGCTCCGGTGCACTGGAGCGCGACGGTGCTGAAAGCCAGTCGCAGCAGACCGCGCAGTATCACCTTGCTCTTGGGGGGGCAATTACCCAGGGGCGCCCCGCGTTGCGGGTCAACTCTGGTCTGAGTGATCCTTCATCCGACCGTAGGGATCACTCAACTTTCGAACGGCCTGGTGGCCAGGCTTGTTTCTGGAGAGCGAACGGTCTGTCGCCGACGCCGGACGTGGCCGATTTAGGGCCTGCCGATCCATTTTGCGTCGCCACTCTCGACGCCTTGCTCCGAATGAAGCTTACGACGTTTCGAGACGGGACCGGCCCCACCGGCGCGACCTGATGGAAGTCGGTTTGCTCGATGCCTCCGCGCCCGAACAAATTCCGGCCGAACTGCGCCCGCGCCTGCAACTCCTCCTGGAGACGCTCGAGGGATAACGGCGGGGGTTAACGAGCATGGCTTAGTCTTGCTTGACGCGGATGAAGCGTCGCCCGTGAGGGGCGGTCAGGGCGCACGCTCTTTTCCTTGGGGGCGGTGCTTGAGGAGAGCACGGAACATCAGAGTGAACTGTTTCTCAACATGGACTGGATCGACCGCCACCGGTCATTCCATTCCACCCAGGACCACTCCCATTCCTTGCCGGCGAAGCGCTCGCGCATCAGGCCAAGGCGGGACTCGAATTCCCGGGCCGTTTGACGAAGACCCTTCATGTCGTGCCATTGGCGAAAAGCCTCCAGCAAGGCCAGTCCGTTGCCGGGATAGACGGGATCGAGTTCGAAGGCGCGAAGCAGATGCTGTCGTGCTTTCTTCTTGTTGCCAATGCTGGCGGGCCAGCCTGGGGCCTGGAAATAGAGCAGCCCCAACGATCGATCGGGACCGGCATGATCCACCCGCGCGTCCAAAGCGAGCGCGGCTTTAAGCGCCTTTTCGATTTCGGTGACCAGTCGCAATGCTCCAATCAATTTGGTGCGCGCGAGTTGTCCGCGATTCATGGCCAAAAAATAATGCCCCTCCGCGCCGTCGGGCTTCAGGGTGACGGCGGTCGAGCAGGCCGCGATGCCTTCTTCCGCCAGCTTGGCCCGATTCGTGGAAACTGCGGGGAATTCGGCGTAATCGAACGCGGCTTTGCCCATCCGCCAAGCTTCGCCGTAACGGTGCGGTTGACCTTGGAAATTCCGCCGAGCCTCCTCCAAGGCCGCCCTCGCCTGCTCCAGGGCTTCGGATTCGACCCGGGACGTGTCTGCACCCTGAGCGACGCCCAGCCAGAGCAGAACCATGACCGAGCTAAACCAGGCAAAGCAGGTTCGCCGGGCACGCCGCAAGCGCTGGGATCGAATCCGTTGCGTGAGGATGTTGAAAACCGGCCGCAGGCCGTCGCGAACGAGCACCGTCATGGGGCGAGCACGCATAGAATATGCGACGGGATGAAAGAAAGAGACGGGGTGGCGGAGGGTCGTTTGACACAGCCGCGCGCCGGAGAGGAGGGGAGGTCTGCCCGGGAGGATCCGGCCCTCCGGCCGGGGTCGATGACGCGGAAAGCGGCCGGCGCGCGCGCGCCTCGATGAAGCGACTGAAACCAGAGCTCGTGACTCGGCTTGGGTCTTCCGGGAGATTGGGGTTGCGAACATGGCCAACGCTTCTATAGTGCCGCGAATGAACTTTAGGTGGAAAAGCGCGCTGCGCGCAATCGCGATCCTTGGCGCCGCCTGCGTTCTGCCTGGTTGTGGCGGCGTGAGCGGGTCCCACAGTGTTTCGCCCGCGACGTTCCTGCTTCCCGGGCTGGTCCAAACCCCCGATTCCGCCAACCCAGGCGAGATTCCACCCCCTGCCCCGGACATCGTTGCCGGAGGGGCCGAGGCCGCCGTGCCGTAAGGCCGAAGCCTCGTGGTCGATTCCGTTTCCTTTTCCCCGCTATGCGATTTCCCTTCGCTCTGACGCTCAAGATTGCCAGCCATATCGTCCGGCACAAACTGGCCCGCACACCCAAATTCGCCATGGTTCTGCAACTGGAACCCTTGCACACGTGCAACCTCACCTGCACCGGGTGCGGCCGCATCCGCGAATATTCGACGAACTTGAAGGACATGGTCCCGCTGGAGGATTGCCTCAAGGCGGCTGAGGAATGCGACGCGCCCATGGTCTCGGTGTGCGGCGGCGAACCGCTGATTTACCCCCATATTGAAGCATTGGTGTCAGGGCTGCGCTCTCAAGGGCGCATCATCTACATCTGCACCAATGGCGTGTTCATGCGAAAAAAAATGCGCGAATACATGACAGCGCATTGGTCGCCCGCCATGGCACCCAAGCTGGAACAATTAGTCGCCCAAAAACTCGTCACCGAGAAGGAAGCGGAGGCTATTCGCCGGGGAAACGGAGGAGGTCAAACCAAGCCCACCCTGGCCCCGAGCCAATGGATGTACTGGAACGTGCATGTGGACGGACTTGAGTTCACGCACGATCTCATCGTGGAACGCGAGGGGGTTTTCAAGGAATGCATCGCGGCCATCCAGATGGCGAAGATCCTGGGTTACCAGGTCGCCACCAACACGACGGTGTACAAGGAGACCGACGTCCGCGAGATCGAGTCGATGTTCGAGTACCTCTCCTCGCTGCAGGTGGATGGCCACACCATTTCCCCCGGCTACGACTATGACGCGGCCAAGAAGGACATGGTCAAGCGGCTCGGGAAAAATCCCACCGATTTCTTTCTCACCCGCGACCTCACACGCCAGAAATTCCGCGACATCGAACGGTGGGGCGAGCGCTTCACCATTTTCGGCACCCCTGTTTATCAGGAGTTCCTGGCCGGCAAGCGGGAATTGACCTGCACAGCCTGGGCCATCCCGACTTACAACGTGCGCGGCTGGAAGGCCCCGTGCTACTTGATGACCGACGGGCATTACCCCCGCTACGCGGACATGTTGGCCAAAGTGGACTGGGAAAAATACGGAGTGGTCCAGGGGAAAGCCCGCGATCCACGATGCGAGAACTGCATGGTGCATTGCGGCTACGACCCCAGCGGCGCCCTGGGCACCAACTACCAGTCGGGCGACAACTGGAAGAACTTCCGCTATAATTTCGGATCCAAGCCCGCCCCGGTGCCCGCCTCCCCCGCGCTGGAACGTTCCGCGTTCAACGGCTTCTCGATCGGCAAAGGACACCTGGCCGAGGCCAAGGCGGCGATCCATTCCCCCGCGGCGGGTGCGCGCGGCGCGTTTTCGCGCCACGAAGAGACGCCCGCCCATCAGGAAAACGGCACTTGCGGAAACGGTGACACCTCGCAGCGGGATGATCTTCTGGGGAAGATCAAATCCGCCGCGAGATGAATTCGGCCCTCTTCCTTTCACCCCCAAGCTTCGACGGCTTCGACGGCGGAGCGGGTTCGCGCTATCAGGCGCGCCGCGAGGTCACCAGCTTTGGGTATCCCACCTGGCTGGCGCAACCCGCGGCCTTGGTGCCTGGAAGCCGACTGCTGGATTGCCCGCCCCACCGCATCGGAGTCGAGGAATGCCTGGGTATCGCCACCCAGTATCCTCATGTCATCATTCACACCTCCACCCCCTCGCTCAAAAACGACTGCCGGATCGCGGAGGCCATCAAACGAAACCGGCCCGACACCTGCATCGGATTCGTGGGTGCCCACGCGGCGGTGCTGCCCGCGGAAACCTTGAGCGCTTCTCCAGCCATCGACTGGGTGGGGCGCAAGGAATTCGATTACACCTGCCAGGAAGTTTGTGAGGGGCGTCCGCTGGAGTCCGTCCGGGGCCTTTCCTACCGAACCCGCGAGGGACGTGTCGCGCATAACCCCGAACGGGAGTTGATTTCGAACATGGACGACCTGCCGTGGGTCGCGGACGTGTACCGGCGGGACCTGGCGATTGAGAATTACTTCATCGGCTATTTGCTGCACCCCTATTTAAGCCTCTACACGGGGCGAGGGTGCCCGGCCCAATGCACCTTCTGCCTCTGGCCTCAGACCATCGGCGGCCATCAATACCGGACGCGCAGTGCGGAGAATGTGGCGTCTGAAATGGCTTACCTCAGAAGGCTGTTTTCCGCAGGTCAAAGAGTTTTTCTTCGACGACGACACCTTCACGGCAAACCTGCCGCGAGCCCGTGAAATCGCCCGCCGATTGGCGCCTTTGGATCTGACATGGTCCTGCAACAGCCGGGCCAATTTGGACGAGACCACGATCCGGTTCTTCAAAGATTGCGGCTTGAGGTTGTTCCTGGTGGGGTATGAAAGCGGGAACGAAGAGATCCTGCGACGCATCAAAAAGGGCGTGTCGATGGATCAAATGCGCGCCTTCACCAGCGCCTGTCATCGCGCCGGCGTCATGATCCACGGCACCTTCGTTCTAGGGTTGCCCGTGGAAACGCCACAGACGATCGAAAACACCCTCCGGTTCGCCATGGAACTCGACGTCTTCAGCCTGCAAGTTTCCCTCGCCGCCCCCTACCCGGGCACCGAACTGTTTGAGACGGCGCGGCAAAACGGCTGGTTTGTGAAGCAGGATAAAACGGACCTGGTCGAAACGGACGGATTCCAGCAATCCACTCTCGAATATCCAGGGTTGAGCAAAGACGTGATTTTTGAGGCGGTGGATCGATTCTACCGCGCCTATTATCTTCGTCCAACACCCATCCTGCGCATTCTCAAAACCATGTTGGAGGACAAGCAGGTTTGCGTGCGAAGAATCCGGGAAGGATTTGAATTTTTCCGCAGTCTTCGTCAGCGCCGAGAAGTTCAAAAAGGGACAGTGCAGTCGCTCCCCAGATAGGGCATTTCCTTCTCTTGCACCCCCGAATTCTGGTGGGCGTTTTGCGCACGCCGGAACCATGGCCGGGCCATCGACGCGCCGCGAAGCGCACGGACAGGTCGGAAGAGTCCAAATTCTTCAACGTGCGGCGGCGGGTCAAAGAACGATACCGTCGCGCTCAGCGGCAAAATGAGACCGACAACGCATCCACAGGTTTTCGGTGATGCGCGCGGCAGCGCCGGGGCGCGGCGTTCACGCTGCTTGAGGGCGTGTCTTCAAAGGGGCATGGCAGGTTCAACGGGATATCGGTCGTCCCTCCGGGACCTCACCCCCTTTGGCTTGCCCCAGCTCAGCGATGAATCGCTGGGCTTTTGTCTCTCGCCGCCGGGCGGTTTCCACCGGCTCCCCGGGGGTTACTCGCCGCGCGCGTCCACCTCACGAAGGTGCTCGGTCAGGATCTTGCGCATGACTTCGATGGTCTCGGGTTTGTCCTGACACGAGTGCGAGGCGCGCACCACGCTCGTGGGCACACCCTCGAGATGCGCGCTGCGGTATGCCACGACGCCGTCGCCACCCTCTTCAGGCAACCCCTCGCCCTCGACGGCGACGATGGAGTGGGCGCGCACGCCCGCAGCGATGGGGAGCACGGCCAGCGATTGGAGCAGTGGATTGTCGGGAGACATGTTCTCCACACTGGTGGGAAGGATCGAGGGAAGTTCCAGGGGCGGACCTTCCTCCCCGCGGACCCTCAACAACGCTTCTCCAAAGCGGACGACTTCGGCCGGAAAGGAAATCCAAGTCCGGAGAAGTTTGGCAAACCAGGGATTCGCCAAATGACTGCCCCGGTGCGGGGTGGCGATGAACACCACCCGTTTTACAAACGGCAGCGGATTCATAAAAAACGCTTTTCGACAAGATCGCGATCCTTTGCTTTGAGCATCGCGGGATCGAAGGGTTTCTTGTTCATCGACCGCCACAGGGTGTCCCCGCTTTCCACCACCGTCATTTTGGTGAGCAAACCACCCTGGCTGTGGCCCACCACCACCATCTCCCGCAGAGCCGGACCTTCCCCGTTCGGATCGTATCGATGAAGCGTGGAAGCGAGGGACTCCCGCAATTTGGCCGCAGAATGGTTGATGGGATTGCCGGTATTGTAGAGGTAAGCCCAAAATTGATAGCGTTTCCTCAGGACAGGATCGGCCCGCAATGAATTCCACATTTCGGCCCACCACACCGGGCTGCTGGCCGTCCCATGCACGAAGACAACGGGAATTTTGCCTCGCTGGTAAGGCTGAGTAAGATAGACGTCGTTCTTGACCCACTGCTCGCCGGAAAAGAACTGGCGCAGCCCCAGTTCCCACAGGGGCGAATCCTCAAGCGCAAAGGCCAGGGGAGTGGTGTTGTCTGTTTCAAGCGGGATCCATCGCTCCTGAACCTGGACATTCTCCTCGTCGTAGGTGGAGTAGAGCTCGATGCGCGCCCGGACGCCGCCGCGCATCAAGTCAGACGCAGTTCCCTCGATCCGCAAAAAAGCCGTGGCCGCGGCGCGTCTTGGAAACGGCTGCTTGGCAGCCTCTTTCTCGATGGCGATGAAAGGCAGGCCGAGACCCGGATCGCGCAATCGCACGCTCACGCCGCGAACCGCGAAGCGATCTGAAGGTTCAAATCGTTCGAACCGGCTCAGTTCCCACGGAAATCTGGGCCTTTCCACCGTGATGTCCATGGACCCCACCGACAGCTCTCGCCGCCCCGCCAGGAATTGGATGCGACCTGTGCGACCGACGGAAAGCGCGGGAACCAGGGCGCGATTGTAGAGATCGCAGGCGAGGCGAAATTCCCGGTCGTAGGCAGCGGGCGGAGGATCGCGCTTATCCTCGGAGAACAAAAACCAATAGGCGTAGGCGGCGGAAGCCAAAAAGCAGCCCGCGGCTTGGGCTCTTCGCGAGGTTTTCGGGCTGCGCAAGGCACGTTCCCCTTCGGCGAAATTGACCTCGGACAGCGCCAGCAAGACATCACGGCGAGCATCGCCGAGGGCGATGTCGTGAAGGTCGCGAAGCACGCGGTCGGAGTTCGACCGCGAGTGCTCCGACAAGTTGTAGCGGTGGAGAACAGTCAGGGTCCCGGCACTGAGTCTCGTCCCGGTCAAGGCACTGGCATTAACCTGCTCGTAGGCGCGTCGCGGAGAAACTGAGGAAACGCCGATGGGCGAATGATAGCCGACCAACCCGAGGAGCCCGGCGAGCGCCCAAACCCCCATTCCGTGGAAAGATCTCCGCAAAGTCGCGATCAGCGGTTGCCGTCTTCAGGTTACCGTTTGTTCCGCCTGGCTCCACGCACCGGAATGCTCTTGAACTCGCGGGTCAGCGAGGTGAGGGAATCCTCGACCGCAAGACGCTCCAGGCTGGATGCCCCCACGAAGCCCACGCAATCGGTATTCTCGTTGACATACGCGGCATCCTTCGGAGTGCCAATCGGCCCTCCGTGCGACAGGAAAAAGATGTCCTTCCGGACGGATCGCGCCGCGTCGATGATAACCTGCGTGCGGCCCACGGCATCGTCCATCGAGCAAACCGCGCGACGAACGCCAATCGTGCCGCCGACCGTCGTGCCCACGTGGGCGATGATGGCATCCGCCCCCGCTTCCGCCATGGCTTTGGATTCCTCAGGCGAAGAGACATAGACGATGCTGAAGAGATCCATCTTCCTCGCGAGAGCCACCATCTCGAATTCCTTCTTCACACTCATCCCCGTTTCCTCGAGCACGTCGCGGAAATGGCCGTCGACGATGCAGTGCGTGGGGAAATTGTTGACGCCCGAAAACCCCATGTCTTTGACCTTCAAGAGCCAGTGCCACATGCGGCGGCGGGGGTCGGTGGCATGCACCCCGCAGATGACAGGCACCTCTTGCACCACCGGCAGCACCTCATACTCGCCGATCTCCATGGCGACGGCATTCGCGTCCCCGTAAGCCATCAGCCCGCACGTGGATCCGTGGCCCGACATTCGGAACCTTCCGGAATTATAAATGATGATGAGATCGGCGCCGCCTTTCTCGATGAACTTGGCGCTGATGCCGGTCCCGGCGCCCGCCGCGATGATGGGCTCACCCCTCTTCAGGGTGGCTCGAAGCCGTTCAATGACTTCTTTGCGAGTGTAAGGATTCCCTTTTCCTGTCCACGGATTCGGCATAGTCGATGAGGCGTTGTTCGATGAATGTGGCCGCAGGCACGGGCGCCCATGGTGTGCCGGCGACGGCGGAGGAGAATGTCGATTGGACTGAAGAAAGGCAACACTGGAGCCGTCGAAACTGGCGGAATCGAAGGATTCGGGATTGACCGAGAAGTGGCTTGAGCTAAATCTAACTCTCACATCTCAACCCTAGAATGCAACTGCATATGGAACAGAAAACAATGACCCCAACACAAGGTTCTTCACGCCGCGAATTCATACGCACGGCTTCCGCCGCCGCCGCCGTGGTCGCCGCCGGTAACGTCCTCAAAACCCCGGTTTACGGGCAAAACCAAGCGCCTTCCGCCGGACGCGTCGTTGGGGCCAATGACCGCATCGTCATCGGCTTCATCGGCGTCGGCGGTCAAGGCATGGCCCACGTGCGGAGCATCAAAAACAATGCCGCCGACAACAACGTGGCGCTCGCGTCCGTATGCGACGTTTCAAAACACCGCATCAACGAGGCGAAAGCCGCCATCGGCGGTGATTGTGCCGGATTCGAAGATTATCGCAAGCTACTGGAAAACAAAGACATCGACGCCGTTTGCATTTCGACGGTGGACCACTGGCATACGCCCTGTTCCATCGACGCCATGAACGCGGGCAAGCACGTCTACGTGGAAAAACCCATGACGCGCTATCTTGATGAGGCCTTTCGCATCCACGACACCGTCAAGAGCACCGGCAAGAAGCTGCAGGTGGGTTCCCAGGGATGCTCGGACGCCAAGTGGCACAAGGCCGCTTCGCTCGTGAAGGGCGGCAAGATCGGCCCTATGGTCATCGCCCAGGGCTCCTACATGCGCAACAGCCACAAAGGTGAATGGAACTACCCCATCCAATCCTGGTGCACCCCGGAGGACGTCAATTGGAAGGCGTGGCTGGGCGGGGTCCACAAAAAAGTGGAATTCAACAACGACCACTATTTCCGCTGGCGGAAGTATTATCCGTATTGCTCGGGCTTGCTTGGCGATCTGTTCCCACACCGCCTCCATCCCTTGATGCTGGCCACGGGCAGTCCGGAATTCCCGACCCGCGTCTGCACCATCGGAACCAAAGCGATTCACACCGACCGACTGACCCCGGGGACACCGGAACGCGACGTGGCGGAAAGCATCCAGATGCTGGCTGAGTTCCCCAGCGGCCTCACGCTCATCGTGGCGAGCTCGACCGTCAACGAACAGGGCTTCCGTGACATGATCCAGGGCCACAAAGCGACGCTCTACATGGCCGGCAACCGTGTGCAATTGACGCCCGAACGTCCTTTCACCGAGGACATCGATCCGGAAACACACGAAGGGATTCAACCCGGCGAGGACATCAAGTGGCACGAGAAGGATTGGTTCCAAGCCATTCGCACCAACAAGGAGCCTCACGCCGGCATCGATCTCGGCATCAAGGTGCAAACAGTCATCTCCCTGGCGGAAATGTCGGACCGGCTCAAGATCACCTGCCTCTTCGACGAAAAGACCCGCAAGATCACCACGGCCGACGGCAAGGAAGTGAAGCCGCTCACCTACGGCTCGTCGGACTTGTCCTGAGATTCCATTCCATCAAGCAAGGGCCGCGCACAACACGTGCGCGGCCTTTTCTTTTTGCCAACGGAACAAGAAGCCCCTCGAACTCGGGACGGGCAGCAGCGACCAGCCCCCAGGTTGAAAGCGTGATTCAGAACGGCTGCTTGCCTCGCTCGAACCACGCTTCGATCTCGGATTGGAGCGTGCGGCAAATCTGCTGAACCCTGGATTCACCCGTGACGGGAAGCCCCGCGTGTTCGCCCACCCCCTCCACGGCATAGAACACGTCGGTGACGGCTCCGTTCTCCGTGCAAATCTTCGCCAACTGCAGGTCGAGCTGAAGTTTTGCCAGGGTTTTGGAGATGACGTAGAGCAAACCCGAGCGATCCGGGGCGATGACCTCAATGGCCGTGCGCTTGGAGGAAGCGCGGTTATCAAGCTTCACTTCAACCGCCAATTCCCTCACTTCGATCCACGCCGGAACGGCTTCCGCCCTGATCGCCTGACGAACCTCCGCGTCAAGATCGAGTCTTCCCGCGAACAGCTTCTCCAGGTTTTCCTCAAACCCGGATCGGCGGGCCGGCGACGCGTAAGGGTTCTTGCCGGATTCCTGGACATAGAAGGTGTCGATCGCGATGCCGTCGTTTCGCGTGAAGACTTGCGCTCCCAGAATGCTCAGGCCGGAGGCTGACAACGATCCCGTCAGACGGCTGAAAAGCCCGGCTCGATCCCAAGTGCAGATGCGCGCCTCGGTAAACCCTCGGTCCACGTCGTCGTGCCAGCGCACGACAGGCTTGGAATTCCCGCTTCCCTCGCGCAGGCGGCTTTCCTTGAACTCCCGCACCATGCGGATGTCGCCCAAAATCGTCGGGGCTTCGAAGACGCGAAAGTATCGGGAGGGCATGCCTTGAAAATGAGCGTCGACGTCCTCGGCCTCCACCACCCCCCGGCCAAGCCGGCGCACCTCCTGCGACAGGTGCTGCTCCAGGACCTGCTGGGTCGATATCCGGTGGGTTTGCTCGAGCAACAATTCGGCCGCGCGGGTGTAAAGCGTCCAGATCAGCGAGTCCTTGAATCCGTTCCACATCTGATTGTTGGTGCCCAGCGAATCGGATCGTGTAAGCAGCAGCAGCATGCGCAACTGATCCATGGAACCCACCCGTTGGGCGAATTCCTGGATTTCGGCGGGGTCGTCCAAGTCGCGCTTCTGCGAAACCTGGGCCATGAGCAGATGATGCTCGACGAGGAAGAGCAAGTTTTCCTCAGCGGCGGGATCGAGTTGAAGGCGCCGGGCCACGCGAGCGGCGATTTTCACCCCGGAGATTTCGTGCCGCTCCCCTTTCTCGGCCTTGCCGGCGTCGTGCAACAGGAGAGCCAGGGACAGCACATGGGGAGCGTCCAATCCTCGAAAAACCTCGAGATAACGCTGATCGGAACACTGCTGATCGTTCCAAAGTTCATCGAGTTTCTCGAGGCAAACCAGCGTGTGCTCATCCACGGCGTATTGGTGAAAAAACTCGTGCTGCACCTTGCACGTAAGACGGCCGAACTCGGGCAGATAACGCCCCAGCAAACCCGCTTCGTGCATCTCGTGCAACACGCGGCCCACCTGGCCGCGATAACCCAGGATTTCGAGAAAGGTGGTCCGCACGTGCTCGTCCTTGAGAAACTCGCGGTCCACCAATCCCAAGCTTTGTTTCACGAGCTGAACGGTGTGGGGATGCAGCACCACCTGGCGGCTTTGGGCATGAAGAAACAAGCGCATGAGCCGCCGCGGGTCCGCCTGGATCACCTGCTCATGCTCGGGATACACCTCCCCGTCGATGAACTTGAAGCCATCGACCGGATACTGGGCCCGTTCCTTGCGCTGCTGGAGAAACTGTTTAAACGTGGGCAGCCGCTTGGGTTGCGGCAGGAGCGCCAATCGCCGCTCGACCGTCTTGGTGGTCAGATACACGTTCCGCATGTGCGCATACAAATCGCCCATGAACTCCTCCAGCCTCCCGCTGGGGGAGCGGCTGGAATAGCCCAAGCCCGTCGCCACGGAAGGCTGAAAGCTCTTATGCAACACATCGATCCGCTTCGCGTAGCGGAAATGCAGCTCGTTGCGCACACGGAGAAGAAAATCATGCGCCGCATGAAGCGCCTCCCGCTCTTCCGCGGTGATGTGTTTCTGGGACTCAAGCGCCTCCAAGGAACGCGCCCCGTACCGAAACCGCGCCATCCACAGCAGGTTCTGGTAGTCCCGCAGCCCGCCACACCCGTTCTTGAGGTTGGGCTCCACCATGCAGGCCGAATTTCCAAACTTGGAACGGCGATCGATCTGATCTTGCAGCCGCATCTCGATGTATTCGTTCTCGTGGCCATGAACGCACTTGTCCGCCAAAACTTTCGAAAACTCGGAAAAAAGGCCGCGGTCTCCCGCCAGCAGTCGAGTTTCCAGGAAAGCGGTTTTTGAAACCATGTCCTGATTGGCATGCCGAATCGCCTCGTCGATCGAAAAGCAGAGGGGATTCGACTCCAACCCCAAATCCCAGAGCAATCCCTCCCCCGCCACACACTGCACCCAGGGATGATCCCTGACACCTTTCTTTAACGTTCCGTCGTGGAGAAAAAGAAGGTCCACGTCGCTGCAGGGGCTCAGTTCCTCGCGTCCGTACCCGCCATGAGCCACCACCGCCAGCCGGGGCAACCGCGCCGGCGATCCGTTCCCCAAGGGAATCCCGGCCAGCACCGAAGCGAGAAACAAATCCAGAGCCCCCGAGCATGCCGTGCAAAGCTCCCGCCCGCCCGCGCCCTCCTCATGCCATTCTCTCAAGCGGCGATTCGCCCAGGGAAGAAACTCTTTGAAGCGCGGGAGCGCGTCGCGAACATGGGACTCCGGAGCGACCGCCAGTTTCAACGCGGCCTCGGTCCGGATGACATCGAAAACTCGGGACACCGGGACAGGTTCAGCCAGGGTAGAACGGATTGTGCTCGCGCTCCTGGCCCACGGTGGTCAGCGGTCCGTGCCCGGGGCAGATGAGCGTGGAGGGCGGCAGGGAAAGGATCTGTTCGCGAACCTTTTGCTTGGCCAGCGGGCCATGATCCTTGGCTCCTCCCATGGATCCGGCAAAGATCGCGTCACCCACCACGGCGAGGTTGGGCGCGTCGTCCGGGAAATTCCCCACCACATACGTCACCCCGTCCTCCGCGTGCCCCGGAGTATCGCGATTGGTGATGCGCAGGCTCCCGACCTGGACAAAGTCGTTGGGGCGATTGCGTTGGTCCGGCGGGGCGGCCTTGATGTTGGAATGCAAGCGGACGTTGGGGTAGCGGTCGCGGAGCGGCTGCAAGGCTGCCAGATGATCCGCATGGCTGTGCGTGATGAAGAGGTGTTTGAGATCCAGGCGATGCTGGTCCAGCAACGCCACGATGGGAGCGGCGTCGAATCCCGTATCAAAAAGAGCGGCTTCGCGAGTCGCCTCATCCCAAATCAAGTAGGCATGCACGGCCATGCCGTCCCCTTCCGTGGTGATTTGCCGAAATTCCCGCCACGCGGAAAGCACGGGTGGCGTGGGCAGCCAGCCTTGACCGATCTTCTCTGCCCGCTTGCCGTCGATGCCCAACAGCCCACCCAGCTTGATCAAGTCAGGCGTTCGGGCGCACTTGCCGGTATCTTCCAATTGTCCGTAGTCAGACTCGGACAGTCCGGCCACGCGAGCCGCATCCGCCAATTCAACCTTCGCCATCATGCGCGCTTTGCGCAGCACATCGCCCAAATTGTCTTCAAGGTTCATGGCGAAAGTTTAGGCGGGCGGCAAGCGTCCGGCAACGCCAGACTGTCCGAAAGGGCCACCCCATCAAGACGCGCGTTGCGGTCTTACCGCGAGGATTTGGCGTCCAGGCGAGTCGCGACTTCCTGGGCCAGCACCTCGTAGGCGGAAGCCCCTGCGCTGTACTTGTCATAGTCGAGGATCGGTTTCCCGAAACTGGGCGCCTCCGCCAGCCGGGTCGTGCGGGGAATGACGGTCTCAAAAACCTGGCTGCCGAAATGTTCGCGAACCTCTCCCACCACTTGCTGGGAAAGGCGCGTTCGCCCGTCGAACATCGTCATCACCACGCCCAGCAAAGCCAGCCCCGGATTCGCTCCGTTGTCGCGCAACTGTTGCAGCAGCCGGGTAATCATCGAGATCCCCTCCAGGGCGTAGTATTCGCATTGCAAGGGAACGAGCAAATAGTCCGCCGCGCAAAACGCGTTGAGCGTCAGAATGCCGAGCGAAGGGGGACAATCGATGAGAATCAGTTCGTGCGTCTGCTCCGCTTGCAATGGAGCGAGGGCCATCTTGAGCCGCTCCAAATGGCGGTCCAACCTCGCGACTTCGATCTCCGCTCCGCACATGTCCACCTCGCTCGGAATGATGCACAAACGCTCGTAACGCGTGGAAACTCGCTGGGAAGCGAGCGGTTGTTCTCCCAACAACGACGGGTAAGCGCTTCGTCCGGCCACCTTCTCCACGCCAAGCCCGCTCGTGGCATTGGCCTGGGGATCCAAATCGAGCAAAAGGACGTTTTTCCCCATCGCGGCCAGACTGGCGGCCAGGTTGACGGCGGTGGTGGTCTTTCCCACCCCTCCCTTTTGATTCGCGACCGCGATCACTCGTGCAGGCATGCGACTATAGAAAAGCCTGCCGACTCGGCTGGCAAGGCTTTCAACTAGCGTTGAACGTCGGCCTCCAGCAGTTCTCATTTGGGTGGGTGGGGCGCGTCACTCCGTGCGCGCCGCCATTGGAATCACCCGGTTTCGGCGCGCAGCGGAGTGCGCGCCCTACCTTGATCAGTCAAAATGAGAACACCCCGGACTTTCTCCGCGCGTTGCGTCCATGAATCTCAGCACGTGGAACTGCTTCATAATTAAGGGTGGCGATTTGAGGTTCATGGGCAGAACGGCTGGTCGTCCGCCAAACGCTATGGACCCAATCGACCGCTTCTGCCATCCTTCCATCCATGGTCCATTCCGCCCGCTTGACTTGGAAAACGGTTCTTTCGCGCGTCTTGGGCTTGCTCAGTTTCGGATTCCTGATCGGCAGTTCGGCGCCCGCCCAAGCCGCGGCCACGGTCGACTTCCAAAAAGACATCCGCCCCATTCTTTCCGACCACTGTTTCAAATGTCATGGACCGGACGAGGCGGAACGCAAAGGCAAACTCAGGCTCGACACCCGCGAGGGCGCTCTGCAGACCGCTTCGGGTCAGGTCGTCCTCGTTCCGGGCAACGCCAAAGCCAGCCCGCTCTGGCAAAGGTTGGTGACGTCGGATCCGGACGAGAAGATGCCCCCGGCCCAAGCGAAAAAGCCCCTGACAGAGGCCCAAATCGCGAAGATCCAAACTTGGATCGATCAAGGCGCGCCCTACGCCTCGCATTGGGCGTTTTCTTCGCCGACACGCCCTCCCATTCCGTCCATCCCCGATTCCAAACCCTCCCCGCATCCCATCGATGCCTTCGTCAAAGCCCGGCTGGAACGAGAGAAACTCTCCATGGCGCCGGAAGCCGACCGCACCACGCTGCTACGACGGCTTTCCTTGGACTTGATCGGCCTGCCTCCCGCGCCTTTCGAAGTGGGCGCCTTCAACGCCGACCGGAGCCCCGGGGCTTACGAAAGGCAAGTGGACCGCTTGTTGAAGTCCGAACACTACGGCGAGCGATGGGGGCGGCACTGGCTGGACGCCGCGCGTTACGCCGATTCGGATGGGTTCGAGAAGGACAAATCCCGGGCCGTCTGGTTTTATCGCGACTGGGTCATTCAATCCCTCAACCGGGACCTGCCTTACGACGCATTCCTCGTCGATCAAATTGCCGGGGATCTGCGTCCACGAGCCACTCAGGACCAAATCGTCGCCACCGGTTTTCTTCGCCACGCGATGTTGAACGAGGAAGGCGGGGTGGACCCCGAGCAATTTCGGATGGATGCCATGTTCGACCGCATGGATTGCATCGGCAAGAGCGTCCTCGGCCTGACGATTCAATGCGCCCAATGCCACAACCATAAATACGATCCCCTCACCCAGGAGGAGTATTACAAATTGTTCGCGTTTCTGAACAACGACCATGAAGCCCAGCGGGTCGTTTATGCAGCGGATGAACTGATGAAGATCGAGGAAATCAAACGTTCGATCGGCGAGCATGAATCCAGGCTGCGGGAGGCTCATCCCAACTGGGAGGAGCAGATGGCCGTCTGGGAGCGCGGACTCAAGGCGCCTGATCGCTGGACCAGTCTTTCGCTCACGAACGCCGGCGATCACGGCCAGCGTTACCTCGCGCAAGCCGATGGCTCGATCTTGGCCCAAGGCTACGCTCCCACGAAATTCACCACCCACCTGCGCGGCCACCTCACCGAAGCGCACATCGGCAGCTTCCGAATCGAGCTCCTGAACGATCCCAACTTGCCTTGCAACGGCCCGGGACGCTCGTTCATGGGTACCTGCGCGTTGACAGAGTTCGCCGTCGAAGCCACCGATTTGGCAGAACCCACCAACAAAATCACCGTCCGATGGACCAAGGCGACGGCGGATTACGCCAATCCGGAACGGGAGCTGGAATCGAATTTTTACGATAAAACGGACAAGCGCCGGGTCACCGGCCCCGTGAGCTTTGCCATCGACGGCAAGGACGACACCGCCTGGGGCATGGACGCCGGACCCGGTCGGCGGAACGTCCCGCGACAGGCCGTTTTTGTTCCCGAAAAGCCGCTGCGTTTTCCCAAGGGCGTCATCCTGGATCTCAAACTACGCCAGAACCATGGCGGGTGGAATTCAGACGACCACATGAACAACAACCTCGGCCGATTCCGGCTGAGTTTTGCCGAGTCCACCCAAGCGGAAGCGGATCCCCTGCCGCCCAGGCTCCGTGAAGTCCTCGCCAAACCAGCTTCGGAAAGAACGCCGGCTCAGAAATTGGCGCTCTTTTCCCACTGGCGGGCAACGGTTCCCGCCATGGCTCCCATCAACGAAAAAATAGAGCAGCTCTGGCAGCAATGGCCGGCTGGGTCCACAACTTTGACCTTCCAATCCCGCGACGAACCCCGCATGACCAGCCTGCTCAAGCGCGGGGACTGGCTCAAACCCCTGTCGAAGGTGGACGCGGGCGTGCCAGCCTTCATGCACCCGCTCCGCCCCGGCAGCGAACCCGCGCGCATGCGCTTCGCGCTGTGGCTCGTGGACCGAAGTTCGCCCACCACGGCACGGGTCATCGTGAACCGCGTCTGGCAAACCTATTTCGGCACCGGGTTGGTGGCGTCCCCCGAGGACTTCGGGGTCCAGAGCGAAGCCCCTTCGCATCCGGAACTGCTCGATTGGCTGGCCGTGGAATTCATGGATACCGGCTGGAGTTTGAAAAAACTCCACCGCCTCATCGTCACTTCCAAAACCTACCGCCAGCATTCGCGCGTCAGCCAGGAACTCCTGGAAAGGGATCCCTACAATCGACTTCTGGCTCGCGGCGCGAGGCTGCGGGTCGAGGGAGAAATCGTGCGGGACATCGCGCTCGCGGCCAGCGGCCTGCTCAATCCCAAAATCGGAGGGCCGTCCCTCTTTTCGCCCGCACCCGAATTCCTCTTCCAACCTCCGGCGAGTTACGCCCCTTTTCCCTGGAAGGAGGAAACCGGGCCGGACCGGTATCGCCGCACCGTCTACACCTTCCGCCGCCGTTCCACCCCTTACCCTTCCCTGCAAATCTTTGACACTCCGAACGGTGACGCGGCGTGCGTGCGCCGTTTGCGCTCCAATACGCCCTTGCAGGCGCTCGTCGCCCTCAACGACCCGGTCTTTGTCGAATGCGCCCAAGCCCTCGCCAAAACCACGCTCGATCACGGCGGCAATTCTGACTCCGAACGCGTTCGCTACGCCTTCCGCCGAGTGCTCTCCCGCGCTCCCTCGAAAGACGAGGAGCGGGAACTCCGCGGCTTGGTGGAACGACAGTCAAAACGCCTGGCCGAAGGCTGGATCTCGGCCTCCGAGATCGCCACGGGCAAATCCGCCCCGCCTCAGGGATTGAAGGGATCCAGTCCAACTCAATGGGCTGCCTACACCGTTTTGGCCCGGGTGCTGCTGAATTTGGACGAGACCATGACGAAGGAATAGAAAGACCAGCACGCTCATGAATAGAACCACACGGTCGCAAGACTTGGCTTTGGAGTATCGGCGCTACCGGACGCGGCGATGGTTTTTCCGGGAGTGTGGAGTCGGTCTGGGCTCCATCGCGTTGGGCTCGCTCCTCGCGGATCCCACGCTGCAAGCCGCCGCCCAAGCAGGATCCAATCCCCTCGCCCCCAAGCATCCCCACTTCCATGGGAAGGCCAAACGGGTCATTTACCTCTTCATGGCGGGCGCACCCAGTCATCTGGAACTCTTCGATTACAAACCCGAACTGGCCAGGTTCAACGGCAAGTTGCCGCCCGCGGAACTGCTCCAAGGTTACAGGGCGGCGTTCATCAACCCCCAATCCACGCTGCTCGGACCCAAGTTCAAGTTTGCCCGGCACGGAAAATCCGGCGCCGAACTCAGCGAACTCCTCCCGCATCTGGCGGGCGTGGTGGACGACATCGCGATCGTGAAATCGCTCCATACCGAGGCGTTCAATCACGCTCCGGGACAAATCTTCATGAACACCGGGTCGCAAATGTTCGGACGACCCAGCCTGGGAGCGTGGACCACCTACGGTTTAGGGAGCGTTTCCTCGGATCTGCCGGCGTTCGTGGTCTTCAGCTCCGGCTCGAAAGGCACCAGCGGCGGCGCGTCCAACTGGGGCTGTGGATTCCTCCCCTCGCTTTACCAGGGCGTGCTGTTCCGGAATTCAGGCGATCCCGTGCTCTATCTGTCCAATCCCAAAGGCATGGACACCGAAGTACAGCGCGATTCCCTGGATGTCCTTCGCAAGTTGAACGAGAAGCGCCTGGGTGCGGTGGGCGATCCTGAAATTGCGACGCGCATCAATGCCTATGAAATGGCCTATCGCATGCAATCCGCGGCCCCGGAGCTGATGGATCTTTCCAAAGAACCGAAGTCCGTGATCGAAGCTTACGGCGCGGAACCCGGCAAAGCCTCGTTTGCCAACAACTGTTTGCTCGCACGCCGGTTGGTCGAGCGAGGCGTCCGTTTCGTCCAACTCTTTCACGAAGCCTGGGATCAACACGGCAATTTGGTCAAAGACCTGCAGAAAAACTGCCGTGACACGGATCGAGCCTGCGCCGCCCTGGTGAAAGATCTGAAGGATCGCGGCATGCTGGAAGATACCCTGGTCATCTGGGGGGGCGAATTCGGCCGCACGCCCATGGTGCAAGGCGGAGACGACGGGCGGGATCATCACCCGAATTGCTTCACCATGTGGATGGCGGGAGGCGGAACGAAGCCCGGTATCTCTTACGGGGAATCGGATGAATTGGGATTCAATGCCTCACGCGACAAGGTCCACGTGCATGACCTGCACGCCACCATCCTGCACGCGCTGGGTTTCGATCACACCAAACTGACCTATCGATTCCAGGGCCGAGATTTCCGCCTCACCGACGTGCACGGCCACGTCGTCAAAGATCTGTTGGCCTGAAGTTTGGCCGGCATTCAAGCTGAGAACGTTTGTTCGCGAGCCGGGCCGACGGAAACGATCGATAACTTCGCGCCCGTCAACTCCGCGACGGCCTTGAGATACTGGCGTGCCGCCAGCGGCAGATCCTTCCACCGCCTCACCGATTCGGTGGAACGCCGCCAACCGGGGAATTCGACATAGATCGGACGGCAAGCCGCAAAATCCTCAATGCGATTCGGAACATGATCCAATCGGCGCGACCCAACGCGGTAGCCGATGCACACCTTGACGACTTCGAGCGTGTCCAACCCGTCGAGATTCGTCACCGCGATATCGTCAATCCCATTGACGATCGCCGCTTGCCGCGTCACCACCGCGTCCAGCCAGCCGCAACGGCGGGCTCGACCTGTCGTGGCGCCGAACTCGCGGCCCATGCCGTGCAAAAGATCACCCAGGGCCGGATCCTCCGTCGGCAGCGGACCTTCACCCACGCGAGTCGTATAAGCCTTCATCACCCCCACCACGCGATCGATGCGGTTGGGCGGAACCCCGGACCCCGTGCAAGCCCCTCCCGCCGTCGTATTCGAGGAAGTCACGAACGGATAGGTTCCGTGGTCGATATCCAGAAACGTTCCTTGCGCGCCCTCAAAGAGAACTTCAGCGCGCCGCCGGGTCGCCGCGTGCAGGAACACGACGGTGTTGGTCACATGGGGACGCAATCGCGAAGCCGCCTTGGTCAGGTCCGCCAAAACCTTCTTGAATGAAAGCGGCCGGACTCCTCCCGCCACGAGCACCCGGTTGTTTTCCTCAACGCGTTCCCGTAACAACTCTGGAAAGCGTTTCGCATCCAGGAGATCGATGACGCGAAGGCCCACTCGCGCGGCCTTGTCCCCATAAGCCGGTCCGATCCCGCGCTTGGTCGTTCCGAGTTTGCGCGATCCCTTGGCCAACTCGCGCAAGGCGTCGAGTTCGCGGTGATAAGGCAACACGACGTGGGCCGTTTCGCTGAGCCAAAGGCGTCCAGCCACCTCGATGCCAAGCTTCTTCAATCCGTCGATCTCGCCCACGAGCGATACGGGATCCACCACGACGCCGTTGCCGATGACGCAGATTTTGCCCTGGCGCAGAATGCCGGACGGAATCAGGTGGAGGACATATTTGTCCCTGCCCACATAGACGGTGTGCCCGGCGTTGTTGCCGCCTTGCGAACGAACGACGATTTCAGCCCCCTCGGTGAGGACGTCGATGATCTTACCCTTGCCTTCGTCGCCCCATTGAGCGCCGACGAGGATCGTATTGGCCATATGCGCGAATCGAATTGAGCCCTCGCCGCAATGAAAAAGCCCCGAACGTTCCAGTCGGGGCTCTCATGCGGCGGAAACGCTGTGACCCTAGGCAAGCTTCAAGGACCCTGTCAAACACCTTTGTCCCGTTGAGTTCGACGCCGGTGCATCCCGATGTTGCCGGTGATGCAGGTAGGGCGCGTCCGTCCCGGCGCGCCGCCGGAGCATGATGTTTTGCATCCCGTGGGCGGCGGGCTGGGACAGGCCCGCCCTACCAACAACATCGGGATACACGGGTTCGACGCGGTGCCTCCAGAGGTTGTCGGTGACCGGGTTATCGTGGTCACGCAGACAGCCCTGTCTGCTGTTTCGCAGGCTGCCCAGCCTGCGCCACACGACAAACAACCTCTGGATGCACTGGCTCGACGGCTCGACGCATGCACGGGCAAACGTTTGCGGCAACGCGAGACGACAAAGCCTCCTCCCGAGCGGCGCGAGTCGGCGCCTTGAACCGGAAATTTCCTTTTGGTCGCGGATCACGGGAGCAGCTTCCGGATCCGAGAGAGCGTATCCCGGCCGCCTCGTCGGGTGGCTAGAGAAGTTCGATCACGATGGCGGTTGTGTTGTCCCGTCCGCTGTTCCGGACCGCATGGGCAACCAACTTTTCCGCCGGGTCTTCCTTGGCGGGCCAAGGAACGGATGGACGCAGCACATCGAGCAGGCCGGTGTCGAACAAGCCATCGATGAGACCGTCGCTGCAAATGAGAAACTTGTCGCCCGCCTCGCATTTCACCACGCCCACCTGCGGATCGACAAATTGATTCCCGCCCCCGAGCGCCTTCTGCAGCACGTTCCTTCGGGGATGCGTGCGTGCTTCCCGATCGTTAATCTGCCCCGTGCGCAACAACCAACCCACATAGGTGTCATCCTGGGTGACTTGTTTCAACTCCCCCGTGCTTTGGGGAAGATAGTAAATCCGGCTGTCCCCCACGTGCCCCAAGTACATTCGCCCGGGCACAAACCAGCACAGGCTCAGCGTGGATTCCATCCCCGCACACTCGGCATACACCCGTCCGTGCTCAATGAGCGTGCGATGAATCTGGTCGAACAACTCGGCCAGCACATCGGGGATGCCCGCCTCCAGGCCGGCAGCCGCCAACTGAAAACACCGCGGCAAAAGCGTGGTGAGGCGTTCCGTGGCAATGTGGCTCGCGTATTCCCCGGCGTTGGCCCCACCCATGCCATCACTGACCGCGAAGGCGAAATCAACCGACGCGCTCGAAATCTCGCCGCTCTTGCCCAGGCGATGAATCTCTTTGCCGTCGTACATCAAACCGAGAAAGGAATCCTCGTTGTTCTTGCGATAGCGACCGACATCAGTCCAGCCGTGCCAGCGCAACCGGCCTTTGGGTTTTCCGCGTTTGGCGTAAGACATGAAATAAACAAATCAACCGGGCTGAAGAATGGTCGCGAATTCGAAATCAATGACGCAAAAACGTCCGTCCGAGGGACGATAGGTCACATTGCGCATCTCCGGGTCGTCGTGACGGACACCGAAACTCTCCAACTCCGCGAAGAGTTCCCTCGTCCGTTTCTCGTCCAGGTGATCCACGCGTCCACCGCAACTGGACGTAATGAGCTTCAATTGCCCGGCATCGGCCTCCAGCACCCGCGGCACAAAAAAACATCCCTTTCGCTCGAGGTAACGCAGCACCTTGACCTCGTTGGCGAAACGTTCCGCGGCGTTCGGACCGTGAAACACCTTTACGACGCGTCCGTCGTAGGTCAGATGCACGGTGGATCGCAAGGTGTCCTTGACTTTCAGCATGGCGGGCGGTCGTGGTGATGACGGGACTCGTTAAAATGGGATGATCGGAAATGAAACCGGTGTTCCGCCCAAGGAATTCATGGCTGAGCGGTCAAATGCAAGATCGGAACGTCTCCGTGTCTCGTTTTGATCAGATTGCGCAAAAATCGCCACCATCGCAGAAGGAAAGTCGAAAGCCCATGGAGACCCCGATCCATCGATACACGATTGATGATCAATCACAAACATCGACCAAACCGGAGCGATCATGAAAAGAACTTGCGATGGGCACGCATGGTGCTCATGGTCGGCCGTTCAAAGTGCTTTTCGGGGGCTCCGGCTCCCGCGAGATTAGAACCGTACAAACCCAAAAATACTCAGCGCACATGGCCAAATACAAACTCGAATACCTCTGGCTCGACGGCTACGAACCCGTCCCGAACATCCGCGGTAAGACGAAAGTGGCGGATTACAACAGCTTCCCGAAACTGGATCAACTTCCCCTCTGGGGTTTCGATGGCAGTTCCACTCGCCAGGCCGAGGGACACAGCTCGGATTGCATGTTGAAGCCCGTCGCGCACTTCCCCGATCCCACCAAAAAGAACGGCGTGCTGGTCATGTGTGAAGTCATGATGCCGGACGGCAAGACTCCGCACGCGAGCAATTCCCGCGCGACCATTCTTGATGACCCGGACGCTTGGTTCGGTTTCGAACAAGAATACTTTCTCTACCAAAACGGAGTTCCCCTCGGCTTCCCCTGTGGCGGCGGTTATCCTTTTCCTCAGGGCGAGTACTACACCGGCGTGGGCTACCGGAACGTCGGCGACGTCGCCCGCGAAATTGTCGATACGCACCTCGACCTCTGCCTGGAAGCGGGCATCAACCACGAAGGCATCAACGCCGAGGTCGCCAAAGGACAATGGGAGTTCCAAATCTTCGGCAAGGGTTCCCGCAGCGCGGCGGATCAAATGTGGGTCGCACGCTATCTCATGATGCGCCTCTGCGAAAAATACCGTGTCGACGTGAATTTCCACTGCAAACCTCTCGGCAAAGACGTGGATTGGAACGGCTCGGGCATGCACACCAATTTCTCGACCAAACACATGCGTGAAGTGGGCGGCAAGGAATACTTCGAAGCGCTGATGGCAGCCTTCGACAAATACAAGAACGAACACATCGCCGTGTATGGTCCGGACAATCATCTCCGCCTCACCGGCCTGCACGAAACTCAATCCATCGACAAGTTCAACTATGGCGTGGCCAACCGTGGCGCCTCGGTCCGCGTCCCCCATAGCTTCGTGAACAATAACTATCGCGGCTACCTCGAAGACCGCCGCCCCAACAGCCAGGCGGAACCCTACAAGGTGACCAGCCGCATCCTGCAAACGATTGCGACGGTACCGACCAAGGCCGCCAAGCCGTCGAAGGGCAAATAACCAGCGGCTTCCGAACGGCATTCATAAACCAGCGCCCGCAAGGGCGCTGGTTTTTTTTCTGCCGCCCGCATCCAGAGGTTGTCGGTGACCG